>NZ_JAMYUY010000008.1:0-249273 GCF_040323385.1 Mesorhizobium sp. M0045 | reverse complement strand
ACGCCCGGACCGAGTTGCCTTCTGGCTTGACGAGGCCTGAAGATTGGCCCTGTCAATTCCAGCAGGAATAGTTGTCGGCAAGCGAACCGCGGCAATGCTGCGCCCGACAGGATGAAACTGAGAACCCCTATGTCATCGTTTGCGCTATATAACTTTTGCGACAGCCGGGGGCGGAAGAATGGAATCGGGCGTATTTCTCCACTACCCACGCGGTCCGAGGCGGCAGAAATGGGGCCGAGCAGACCGTCCGCTGCTAGGGTACCCAGCACGCGAGCGGACATGTGAGACCTCGGTGCGAAGGTCCGGGATCAGGCCCATTGCGGACGTACGTGTTGGTTCGCCTGTTGGCGCCGAAGCGCCTTATCGTTCAGTCTCGCGGCACACATAGATCAAATGAACCGTATCGTCATCGATCAATGTGCTCGACACCAGTTGCAGCGGAGGCCTTGCTTGCCCCTGCCGAGCACGAACGGCCTCACGTGCAGGTGATATTCCTCGATCAGGCCGGACTGGAGGGCATGGTATCGAAGCCTATCGGCAGCGCCTGGCTGAACTGGATACGGATGTCCAGCGGGATGACGCCCAGGAACTCGCGGCGCTCCTCGACGGCCATCTCGCGCAGATCGTGACCGTTGACCGTTGAGGTGCAGGCGCTGCTCGCCGGCCTTCTGCCGTCGGCGCCGATCCCGATATTGAGGCGCTGGAGCGAACATGCCAGTTCGTCGCCGAGAACGCCGACGAGCTGCGCAACAAGAACCTCGCCTGCTGGCGCCTTGGAGTAAAGAGACGAACCCCCTCCCTCGCTCTTGGCCCGTAGTTCCAAGCAGGCACTTGCTGGCGGACCTATTGAACCAAAAGACCTAGCAACGAACTGAAATCGACAGGGTCCCTTCATAGCGGAATTAGTCGCGCTAGGGGCCCGTAAGTCACCGTGTCGGGCCTTGGCGCACAATGGCATGTGGATAGCTAAGTTTGACCCGCGGCAAGCGTCGCTGGATGGTCACGAGAGGGCGCCACTCGCACAGTCCTAAGCGACAGCGCACACTAGGCGCGCTGCCACCGCTATCGAGACATCGCCGTCACAGCTACCGCACCGATTTTGCAGCGTCGATGATCACGTCTGCGACCGAACGAGGTTTGGTCAACATGATCAAGTGATTGCCCTCGAGCTCGGTGATATGCGCTTTGATGGCCTTGGCCATCGACTCTTCGAACGCCGGCGGGATCGCACCGTCAGCCTTCGCAACCACGAACCAACTGGGCTTGGTCTCGGACGCCGCCCGGGTCAGCCGTTCGTCGAAGAGACGGGCCGCCGATGGCTGCTGCGTCGCCGCGAGAACCGCAACCTCCTCGGGCGTCGCGTCCTGAGCGAAATACTTGCCCAGCCCCTCCTGGGGTACGGTCAGGAAGTCGCCGCTGTCCTTCTGCAGGGGTCGACGTCCAAGGCGCCGGCGGACTTCCCGCCGTAGCGCTGGTGACTGACTTGCCCTTCGGCAGGGCGAAGGCGGCAACGTAGACCAAGGCTTTGACCTTGTCCGCCGTTCCGCCCTCGGTGATCACCATTCCGCCCCAGGAGTGGCCAACGAGGATCACATCTCCCGGCGCGGCCTCGATGGCCCGTTCAGTGGCAGCGACGTCGTCTGCAAGCGAGGTCAGTGGGTTCTGGACGGCAACGACGCGAAGTCCGGCGCTCTGCAGCAATGGAAATGACCTTGCTCCAGCTGGAGCCGTCTGGGGGCGCTACCACATATGCATGATTTACTAGTTATTTCAGTAACTTATTCGATTTTTGGTAGCGGGAGAGGGACTTGAACCCCCGACCCCAGGATTATGATTCCCGTGCTCTAACCAACTGAGCTACCCCGCCAGGGCGGCGAAGGCCCGAAATCCAGCTTAAATCGGCAGGCATATCGGCGCGTTCGCCAAGGTCGCGCGGATATAAGGTTGCGAGGCCAAGCCTGTCAAGCATCGAAGTGGCTGCCGCGCCGGCATATTGCTGGCGCCTAAAGCTTTGCCGGGCAGACATTTGGGCGCACAGGCCGGGGTTGAGTTCAGCGAGGCACGTCGCTATGTCTCGGCCACGAAAGCCATGGTCATGAATTGATGAAACCGCGCATTGCAGTCCTCGGTTGCGGATACTGGGGCAGCAACCACATCCGCACCCTAAAGGCGCTCGGCGCGCTGCACGCGGTTTCGGACGTCAACCCCGCGCGTGCGGAGGGTTTTGCCAGCGAGCAGGATTGCCTGGCGATCGAGCCGGAGGCGCTGTTTGCCCGCGACGATGTCGACGCCATTGTCATGGCGCTGCCGCCGCAGTTCCATGCCGACATGGCGGTGCGCGCCGTGCTCGGCGGCAAGGACGTGCTGGTGGAGAAGCCGATCGCGCTGACGGTGGCCGATGCCGAGCGCTCGGTGCAGGCGGCCGCCGATAATGGCCGTGTCTTCATGGTCGGCCACGTGCTGCGCTTTCATCCCGCCTTCGAGACGCTGAAGGCGCTGATCGACAATGGCGAACTCGGCGAAGTCCGCTACATCCACTCGCATCGGCTCGGGCTCGGCAAGTTCCACACCGAAAACGACGCGTTGTGGGATCTGGCGCCGCACGATCTGTCGATGATCCTGGCCATCACCGGCACCGAACCGGTCGAAGTGCGCGGCGAAGGCGCTGCCCTTCTCGACAATCTCAGCGACTTTGCGCATCTGCACATGCGCTTTCCCAGCGGCTTGCGCGGCCATCTGTTCGCCTCGCGGCTCAACCCTTACCGCGAGCGGCGGCTGACCGTGGTCGGCACCAAGGCGATGGCGGTGTTCGACGATGTCGAGCCGTGGGAGCGCAAGCTTGCCGTCTACCGCCATGCGGTGTGGCAGGACAGCGGCCAATGGGCGTTCACCGCCAACGAGCCGTCCTATGTGGCGGTCGGCGAGGGCATGCCGCTGACGCGCGAGCTGGAGCATTTCATCCACTGCATCGAGACGCGGGCCGAACCGCGCACCAGCGGTGAGGAAGCCATCCGCGTGCTGCGCATCCTGACCGCCGGCACCGTTGCCCACACCAGACCCTAAAGAGAAAACGCCGTCTATTCGGCGGGAACCCGCGCCGGCTGGACGGCAAGCCGCGTCAGCATCGCTTCGGCTTCGGCGCCGCGCTCGGAGCGCTCGATGAAGCCGCCGCCGAACACGCGCGCCTCGTTGCCGTGGTCGGAATAGAGCACGCAGGCCTGACCGGGGGCGATGCCCGACTCGCCGTCAACCAGCTCCACCGAAGTGACGCCGGCGCGGTGATGCAGCACCGCCGGGCGCGGCGGCCGCGTCGAGCGCACCTTGGCGAAAAGCTCAAGCCCGGCCGCCGGGATATCGGTCAGCGGGCCATCGCCGAGCCAGTTCATGTTGCGCAAGAAGATCTTGTGGGTTTCCAGCGCCTCGCGCGGGCCGACGACGACACGAGCCCGGTCGGCGTCGAGATGGACGACGTAGAGCGGCTCGCCGGAGGCGATGCCGATGCCGCGGCGCTGACCGACGGTGTAGCGCAAAATGCCCTCGTGACGGCCAAGCACGCGCCCGTCTATATGGACGATGTCGCCCGGATTGGCGGCAGCCGGCTTCAGCTTGGCGATGATGTCGGAATACTTGCCCTGCGGCACGAAGCAGATGTCCTGGCTGTCCTGCTTGGCCGCAACCGTCAGTCCCATCTCCTCGGCGATGGCGCGAACCTCAGGCTTCGACAGGCCGCCGAGCGGAAAACGCAGATAGTCGATCTGCGCCTGGGTGGTGGCGAACAGGAAATAGCTCTGGTCGCGGTCGGCGTCGACCGGCCGGTAAAGCGCGCGATGGGCGCCATTGGCGCCGGAGCGGATGTAGTGGCCGGTGGCCAGCGCATCGGCGCCGAGTTCCTTGGCGGTCGCGAGAAGATCGGCGAATTTCACCGTCTGATTGCAGGAGACGCAAGGGATCGGCGTTTCGCCGGCTACATAGCTCTCGGCGAACGGGTCGATCACCGCCTTGCGGAAGCGCTCCTCGTAATCGAGCACGTAATGCGGGATGGCGAGCGTCTCGGAGACGCGGCGGGCATCGTCGATGTCCTGGCCGGCGCAGCATGAGCCGGCCCGGTGCGTTGCCGCGCCGTGGTCATAAAGCTGCAGCGTGACGCCGACGACGTCGTAGCCCTCGCGCTTCAGGAGGCCGGCAACGACCGACGAATCGACACCGCCCGACATGGCGACGACGACGCGGGTATTTTCGGGGCGTCCGGGAAGATCGAGGCTGTTCATGTTTCTTTCGTTCTGCGCGGCGCTTCAATGCCAATGGCCGGAATATAGGTCAAGCGTCTCGGCTGCGCCAGCTTTGCCGGGCCGGCTCATTTTTCCTGCCGGGTTCAATGCGCTTGTCCGCAGATGTTTCAAATGCCGATGAAAAGGCTAACGCCGCGTTCATGATCCTTACCTAACCATTAGGGTCTGCTTAGGCAAATTTTAAAGCTGTGGCGGTAATGTGGTGGCGATTGGGTCTTTGAGTTTTTTGTAGAGAGTACGATGACCGATCTAATTAGACCGCGAGTCAAATATGTTATCGGGCCAGACGGCAGCCCCCTTACCATCGCCGATCTGCCGCCGACAAACACACGTCGCTGGGTTATCCGGCGCAAGGCGGAAGTGGTGGCGGCGGTGCGTGGCGGGCTTTTGAGCCTCGAAGAGGCGTGCCAGCGCTACAAGCTCACCACCGAGGAATTTCTGTCCTGGCAGGCGTCGATCGACGAATACGGCCTTGCCGGCCTGCGCACCACGCGCATCCAGCAATACCGGCATTAGGCCGATAAGGGCGCTGATCCGCGCCCTTACGTTTGCGAGGGGCGACGATCTGCAATTTCAGACCGTCAGCACCACCTTGCCGATCGGCCTGGTGGCGAGAAAGGCATGGGCGGCACCAGCCTGTTCGAGCGGAAACGCCTTTGCCACGTGGACGGCCAGCTTTTTCGCGTCGATCAATTTGCAGAGCTCCACCAGGGCGGCACGGTCGGGCACTACGGACATGCGCTCGACGCGGATGCCTCGCGTCCTGGCCTTTGCCTTGGTGGCATCGCTGACATCGAGCAGCGACACCAGAACACCGCCAGCGGTGAGCACTTTCAGTGATTGCTCCGCATGCACGCCGCCGAACGGGTCCAGAACCAGATCGATGTCGCGGGCCTTCCCGGTGAAATCATCCCTTGTGTAGTCGATCACCTCGTCGGCGCCGAGCGAGCCGACGAAATTGAGCTTTTCCGGGCTGGCGGTCGCGACGACGTAAGCGCCGTGCGCCTTGGCGATCTGTACCGCCAGATGGCCGACGCCACCGGCTCCGGCGTGGATCAGCACGCGCTTACCAGGTTCGAGCCGGCCATGGCGAATAAGGCCTTGCCAGGCCGTCAGGCCGGCCAGCGGCAGCGCGGCGGCTTGCGCGTGATCTATGCCTTCAGGTTTCGGCGCAAGCTCATCAGCCGGGACAGCGGCGAGTTCGGCGTAGGCTGCCGCCTGTTTGGGAAAACGCGTCATGCCGAACACGGCGTCGCCGACCTTGAGGCCGGAGACGCCGGAGCCCAGCGCCTCGACAACTCCCGAAACGTCCCAGCCAAGGACAAAAGGCGGCTCGCCAAGCAGCGGATAGTGGCCGCCGCGCACCGCACCATCGACCGGATTGATGCCGGCCGCCTCGATGCGGACGAGCACTTCGCCGGCCTCGGGTGATGGCGCGGGGCGATCCGCAATGACGAGGACGTCGGGTCCGCCGAAGGAATTCTGAATAATGGCACGCATGGAAGGCTCTCCTGCTGGTTTTGATGTGCCACTATCATTTGGATAGTTACATTCTCTTGTCTAGTATGTACCTTTTTGATATATACGCACCTCATGGATAGTGAAGATGTTTCCCCTTTCGGCTATGACGCCTTTCGGCGGTCGTGCCCGTCACACGCCGTGCTCGAGACGCTCGCCAGCAAATGGGTCTACCTGGTGATTTGTGCGCTGCGCCGGGGCCGGCTCCGCAACGGCGAATTGGCGCGCAAGCTCGAAGGCATCACGCCGAAAATGCTGACGCAGACGCTGCGTATCCTGGAACGCGACGGGCTTGTGCGGCGTGAGGTTTTCCCGGTCGTTCCGCCGCGTGTCGAATATGAGCTGACCGAACTTGGCGAGAACCTGGCAGGACTGCTCAATCAGATCAGAGCCTGGTCGGAGCAGCATGTGCCCGACATCAAAAATGCGCGCGCACGGGCGGCGGAACAGCAAGAAGATCTGGGTGCCTGAGGCGGGCACAGTTCGGTGCGCAGCAATAGCGCGCAAGCGCGACGCGCGTTAAAGTCTTGTTTTCAGCCGATCATGGCGCTGCGGCCGCCGGCTTCCGTGTCGCGCGCCTTGGTGTCGCGCGATTCCAGCATCTCGGCCTTGGAAAGCTCCGCTTCGGCTTCGCCCAGCAATGATTCGGCGACATTTCGCTGCTGGGCGAGGTCGCTTTGCGAATTTCTAAGGTTGTCGCGGCGTAGACGTGCCGCCTTGGCGAAGGTTGGATAAGCAAAGTGATTGATGTCGGTGATGCCGGCCTTCTTCTCTTCGGCAGCGATCTGAAGTTCCAGCTCGACGGCCATGCGCTCGAATTCGGCGATCATCATGTCGAGCTGCAGCAGCTGCCGCCGCTTCTCGCTCACCTGAAATTGCTTCAGCCGAACGAGGTTTTCACGTGACTTCATGATTCGGTACTCCCGGAAACGCACACCTGCACATATCGTCCAATTCACCCGGCACGGCCCAGGCCTGACCCGTTTCCACCGGCTTTCCCGGAACTATGGGAAACAAACTCCTAAAGTTTTTTGCCGGCGGTAACCATTCGTTTACGGGCATTGTTAATCATACGGCTCAGGACTTAAGGGCGGGTAAAAATTCTGCTTCTCGTCGCGAAACCCGGCCAGCGAGTCCGAAGAGTCACTTAGTCTGGCTTATTAATGTGCCGCATTAACGGTTTGGGTCTGTGATTCGTTATTGGATTCAACAAGGTGTAGAAAGGGGTTAAAAAATCTGATACCGTCACGGACGGGGAATTAGGTTTTATTAACCATTCGATGGCAGCCTCTGCTCAGGGCAATCACTGCTCCGGTCCTGGACGGGTCGTGAAATGGTCCGGCAGCAGAAAAGGGGAATGAAATGCGCGTTCTGCTGATAGAAGATGACAGTGCAACCGCACAAAGCATCGAGCTGATGCTGAAATCAGAAAGTTTCAATGTCTATACGACCGACCTTGGCGAAGAGGGCGTCGATCTAGGCAAGCTTTATGATTACGACATCATTCTCCTCGATCTCAATCTCCCCGACATGTCGGGCTATGAAGTTTTGAGAACGCTTCGCCTTTCCAAGGTGAAGACGCCGATCCTCATCCTCTCCGGCATGGCCGGCATCGAGGACAAGGTGCGCGGCCTCGGCTTCGGCGCCGACGATTACATGACCAAGCCCTTCCACAAGGACGAACTGGTCGCCCGCATCCATGCCATCGTGCGGCGTTCCAAGGGCCACGCCCAGTCGGTCATCACGACGGGCGACCTGGTGGTCAATCTCGATGCCAAGACCGTTGAGGTCGGTGGCCAGCGCGTGCATCTGACCGGCAAGGAATATCAGATGCTGGAGCTGCTCTCGCTGCGCAAGGGCACCACGCTGACCAAGGAAATGTTCCTCAATCATCTCTATGGCGGCATGGATGAGCCGGAGCTGAAGATCATCGACGTCTTCATCTGCAAGCTGCGCAAGAAGCTTGACGCCGCGTCTGGCGGGCAGAATTACATCGAGACCGTCTGGGGCCGCGGCTATGTGCTGCGTGAGCCCGAAGATATCCGCGTCAGCGCCTGAACCAGGGGCGTGATCCCAAGGTGGGCGCCGGGTTTTTCGGAAAAGAACCTGGCAAAACAACAAAGAGAGAGCCGATCCGATTTTGGTCGGAATGGAACAGCTCTGATCAGGCGGCAACCTTCAAGGCGCGGAAGCACTCGAGCAGTTGCGGCCGGTTGAACGGCTTCAGCAGGTAGCCCTGGGCGCCGGCCCGTTTTGCCCGCATGATCGCCCCGACATCGACCTCGACCAGCGAAATCAAAACCTGCGGCAATACCGGGCTTTCGATGGCGCGCACGCGGCGGATGAGGTCCTGCGCCTGCATGTCCGGTAAGGCGCCGTCGACGACGATGATATCAGGCATGTCGGCCGCGCACATCTCGATCGCCTCGTGGCCGCTGGCGGCCTCGATCACCATCATGCCGGAACCGCCCAGGATACGCCTTGCGACCTTCCTGATGACGCTCGAATTATCGACGAACATGCAGCGTTTCATTCCCGGACCCTCTTGCCGTTTGGCGAACCGGCAGCGTCGTGGCATCTGCCTGGGAACATAGGGCCGATCTGGTAAAGAAGCCGAAAAGCCGTTAGGTAAAATTTTCCTGAAGGTGTTTTAGTGAAATCTTCTTTCCCAATGCTTCACGCAATCAAGCTGCAAGCGCGTCTCACAGATGTTAAGACCACGCCGTAAATAGGACTTGGAGAGAATACTTTCCCCGCTCTTTCGGAGAACTTCAGGCTGCGGAAAGGACGATCTCGTCGGCGGTCGCGTGGATCGAAATCGTCATGTTGGCTTCGCGGGCCAGGAGCAGCGTGTAATAGGGCTGCACCGAATGCGCGTCGATCGGCTCGTCCGGCCTGTTGCCGGAATGCAATTCCAGGAATTTGGGCGGCACGCGCAGCATCGGGCCGCTCGCCGCGAGCGCAAAGCGCGGCTCGGTCTCCAGGTTCTCCAGCGTGACCGCCAGCCTGCCGCCGCGCGGAATGGCGGCGTTGGCGACGAGGATGAGATTGAGCAGCAGCTTGACCTTGTTCTTGGGCAACAGCGCACGGGTCCCGTTCCAGACCAGTTCCGGCTTCTCGTTCTTCAGGAAGGCGATGGCCACGGCCTCGGCATCCCCGGTGTCGATCAGCATGCCGGCGGAACCGGCGGCGCCGAAGGCGATGCGGGCGAATTGCAGGCGGGCGGAAGCGTTTTTGGCGCTTTGGCGGATCAGTTTCATGGCGTCTTCGTCGGCGCCGCCCTCGTCGAGCAGCTCAAGCCCGTTGTTTATGGCGCCGACCGGCGAAATGATGTCGTGGCAGACCCGGCTGCACAAAAGCGCCGCCAGGTCGGGTGCGGAAAGGGTGAAAAGCTCGGCCATCGGCAAAAATCCCTGCAAATTTCACAACACAATGACCGGGCGGTCATGATCACGCCTGTCAACACGAATCACGCTCTCTCCCAAGCATTCTGAATACACAGCGCTTATGCGTGCAGCAACAAATCCAAAATTTTGATTGTCGAAAATGGTGTGTTCACGCAGCAGGGTGCTGCGCGGGCGATGCGAAACAGCCTTCGAACCGCCATCTTCATGTGAGAGTTTAATGGTTGAAAAAGGATTACGGCATAGTTTGCCCCTAACAGTCATCCTTAACGGCCGCCAAAGAGCTGTACGGATGCGAGGCGTCGGCGAAAGTGCTCCCTGACGGAGATTGGAAGCATGGTTTCCCGATTCTACGACCGGACTTTTTTCCGTGTCATCTCAATGACGATCGCGCTCATCGGCCTTGTCGCCTTTTCGGCATCGGCGGCGCGGGCGCAGGAATACACGGCCCAGGAGATCGTCGATTCCGGTCATAAATTCTTCGGCGCGACATCGGGCGGGCTCGCCACCGTCGTCGAGAAGATTTTCGCCACCTATGGCCTGCCGAACGGCTATCTGCTCGGCGAGGAGGGGTCCGGGGCGCTGATCGGTGGCCTGACCTATGGCGAAGGCACACTCTATACCAAGAATGCCGGCGATCACAAAGTGTTCTGGCAAGGCCCGTCGCTCGGCTGGGACTTCGGCGGCGAGGGCTCGCGCGTCATGATGCTGGTCTACAATCTGGACGATGTGAGCAGCCTCTATAACCGTTTTGGCGGCGTCGCCGGCTCTGCCTATGTCGTCGCCGGCGTCGGTTTCAACGTGCTGAAGAACAACAATGTGCTGCTCGTGCCGATCCGTACCGGCGTCGGCGCCCGTCTCGGCGTCAATCTCGGCTACCTCAAGCTCACCCAGCGCGCGACCTGGAATCCGTTCTGACCGGCATGACGGAGCGACGGCGATTGGGCCTGTGATCCAGCGGCCCGAGCTTTGCCGCGGCATACTCTTGCCGTGGCGCCGGATTTCCGTCATGCGAAGATGGCAAAGTCGACCTTTGGCGGTTGCCATGCACAACGGATAGTCATCTTGGTCCAGTCGATCCTGTTCTTTGTTCTCGGCTTTCTCTGCGCCGGCTTTCTGGCGCTGATGATTGCTCCGGCCGTGTGGCGGCGGGCGGTGGCGCTGACGCGCAAGCGCGTCGAGAGTTCGATGCCGTTGACGCTGGCCGAGATCCAGGCGGACAAGGATCGCATTCGCGCCGAGTTCGCGGTTTCGGTGCGCCGGCTTGAAATGACCGTCAAGTCATTGCGCGAGAAGGCCGCCGAACAGCTGGTCGAGATCGGCCGCGACCGCGAAGCCCTGAAGGAATTGGCGGCCGAGCGGCAGGACAAGAACCGGGTCGTCGCCGATCTTACAACCAGGGGCGAGGAGCTTCGCAAGCGCGATGAGCAGCTGCAGCAGCTGTCGGAGCGGCTTGCGGAGACCGAGCGCGCCCACGAAAAGCGCGGGCTCGAACTGCGGAAACTGGAGCACATGTATGACGACGCCAGTTTCTTATCCAGCAGCCGGCAGATCGAGCTGGTGGCGCGCGAATCCGAGCTGCAGAAGCTGGCGAGCGACATTTCGCTGCTGCGCGGCCAGCGTAAGGAGGCGGACAGGCGCAGCCAGGAATTGGCAGCCGAAAGCAAGGCTTTGCGGGACGCGCTGAAGGCCGAGAAGAAAAGAACCGGCGACCTCGAAAAGAAAATCGAACGCCTGCTCGCCACGCTGGCCGATCGCGAGGACAGGCTGGAGCGCCGCGAGAAGGAACTGGTGCGCCTTCGCGAAAAGCCGAAAGGCGCTGAAAGGGCGCCTGCGGCGGGTCTTGCCGGCGTGCCAGGCAGTCAGGTCAATGTGGCCGCCAACGGCGACATCGAAAAGACAACCGCCAAGCTCGACGCCGACCGCGAGCGGCTGGAGGCCAGGCTGACATCGCTGGCACGCGAGAACAGGCGGCTGAAGACAGATCTTGCTGCCGTCGAAACGTCGAAATCACGGGCCGGAGATGATGCCGGCAGCGCCAGCGCGGCATTGCGCGAAGAGATGAACGATCTGGCGGCGCAAGTCGTGGCCTTGACGGCAAGGCTCGACGGGCCGGATTCGCCGATCGCCCGGGCGCTTGCAGCGGCTGAGGATACGCGGCCGGGGAGCAGCGGACGCAGCCTTGCCGATCGGGTGCGAGCGCTGCAGAAGGCCGCTTCGACCGACTGAGATTCCGCAAGCGCAAGCGCGGCGGCTCTGAAGCGCGTCGCGTTCGACCGCCTCATCGGACGCGCTTTAAGTTCTTGTTTGATGCATGTCGTTATCGCGAAACCGCTGCACGCTTTTGCGCGACATGCATCAGGCTCCGGAAAAATGATGCAGCGCGATGGCTGACGCGGCGGCGACGTTCAGGCTGTCGAAGCCTTGCGCCATACCGATCCGCAGCGTCTGCAGGCGGGCAAGCAGGCTTTCCGGCAGGCCTTCGCCCTCGGTGCCGAGATAGAGCGCCAGCCGCTCGTTTCTCTTGGCATCGCGAATGTTGATCTGCCCGCGCGGCGACAAGGCGAATTGGCTGAAGCCTTGCCGGTCGAGCATGGCGGTGCAGCCGGCGGTATCGGCAAAGCAGGCGAAGGGGACCTTCAAGGCCGCACCCACCGAGACGCGGATTGCCTTGCGATACAGCGGATCGCAGCAGGTCGGGTCGAGAAGCACGGCATCCGCGCCAAAAGCCGCGGCATTGCGGAAGATCGAGCCCATATTGTCATGATTGGCGATGCCGACCAGCACCACGATCAGCGCGCGGGCGGGCAGCGCGCCAAGCAAGGCTTCGGCGGAGATCGCCGCGCCCTTGCGGCCGATCGCCAATATGCCGCGATGCATGTGGAATCCGGCGATCCTGTCTATGATTTCGCCGGATGCGACATAGATCGGAAGCCCGGCAGGCGCCTTGCGCAAGACGTCATCGAGGCCGGCCAGCCGGTTTTCGAGTACCAGCACCGATTCTGCCTCGAAGCGCCGGGCGGCGAGCAGCGTGTCAAGCACCACCTTGCCTTCGGCGACGAACCGGCCTTGCCGGCCGGCAAGATCTCGCTCCCGGATGTCGAGATAGGCTGCGACGCGGGGATCGTGCGGATCGTCTATGCGGATCGGATTCATGGCTTCCTCGGCGGACCATGGCGTCGGCCACGAATCGGGACTCGGTTTCGGAAGGCATGATGCCGGAACCGAAGCTCAGACCGTATCTCAGCGTCGAAATGGATGCACGCCGTTCTAACGGTCATCCAGTCACTGGGGCGCCGGGCCAGGATGGAATCTGCCCGGGCTTTGGCGACGGGGGAATATTGATTCCCGCGGTACGGCTCTTCGGCAAGCCGCTTCAATGCAGAATTTCGATGGGGCGAGGGAACCGCACAGGGCCATGCCGCGTCATAGAAGCGGGCTCCTGCTGCGGTCCTGGGAGGACATCGATGATCAGGCTCCTCCTCGTCTTTGCCGCCACGCTTGCCCTTGCATGCGGCGTGGCCCGCGCGGCCAAGCTCGATCCGGCCACCGTCAATCAGGCCCAATTCACTGTCGGCGAACCGAAGGGTGTCGATCCGATGCTGCTGAAGGCGCAGATCCTTCTGGATCGCGCCCGCTTCTCGCCGGGCCTGATCGACGGTCGCCTTTCCCAGAACTTCGCCAAGGCCGTCGCCGCGTTTCAGGCGGCAAACGGACTTCCGCCCGATGGCAAGCTCAGTCCACAGACCTGGAGCAAACTCATCGCAACCTCCGCCAAGCCGGTGCTGGCGACCTATGAGGTGATGCGCAAGGATGTGCGTGGACCGTTCACCCGGCGTATTCCCGCCCGCTTGGAGAGGATGGCTCGCTTGCGGCGGCTCGGCTACCGCAATGCGGTGGAGAGATTGGCCGAGCGCTTCCATGTCAGCGAACAATTGCTGAGAATGCTCAATCCGGGCACCAGCCTCAGGAAGCCCGGCAGGACCTTGGTGGTGCCGGATGTCGACAGGGGCGACCCTCCCGCCGGCGTCGCCACCATCGAGGTCGACAAGGGCGCTCGCCTGGTGCGTGTGCTCGACCGTGCCGGCAAATGGCTGGCGGTCTACCCCGCCTCGATTGGGAGCGAGGAGAAGCCGGCGCCGAGCGGCATGGCAGAGGTCAGGCGCGTGGTGCACAACCCTACCTATCACTACGATCCGGACTTCGCTTTCAAGGGGGTCAAGACCAAGCGGCCCTTCACCATCGCTGCCGGGCCGAACAATCCCGTGGGATCGGTCTGGATCGACCTTTCCATCGAAAGCTACGGCATCCACGGCACGCCCGAACCAGGCAAGATCGGCACGACCTTTTCGCATGGCTGCATCCGGTTGACCAATTGGGATGCCGAAGACCTTGCCTCCATGGTGCAGCCGGGCACCAAGGTCGAGTTCAAGGACGAGATGGCGCAGGCCGCCGACGAGCGTGTTCAGTAGCAAGGCCGACTTGGCAGCAAGGCGGATTTGGCAGCAAGGCGGATTTGGCGGCAAAGCGGATTTGGCGGGGTGTTCTCCGCCTCGGCCGCTCAAGTCCCGGCGCGACGCAGCCGGTGAGCCATCTGCGACAGTTCACCTTCGCCAAAAATGCCGTCCAGCATATGCAGCAATTCGCGCACCGCCCCGGATTTGCAGGAATAATAGATCATTTGCCGATCGCGGCGGGTCTCGACAAGGTCGGAAGCCCTGAGCTTGGCCAGATGCTGTGACAGGGCGGATTGGCTGAGCGACACCTTCTCGGCTATGGCGCCGACCGACATCTCGCCCTCGGCCAGATAGCTCATGATCAACAAACGCTTTTCGTTGCCCATCAGCGTCAGAAACGCAGCCGCGGTTCCGGCGTTGGCGACTAGTTTGTTCGAGACCATAGATCCCCCATGCCTTCTTGCTCATCCGCCGCTATGGGGGCAATAGCGTCGGATTCCATAGACTTTCCCTATAGATGCACGCCAGCGATTCAGCGTCACTCGCAAAGGTAGAACATTTCGCTCAAATCTCAAGGCTTGCTTTCCATGCAAGCCGATTAACTGTGCGGCTGTGATTAATTTGCCGATCGGGCAGCCTTTGCCATGTCGACCAGGACAAGCCTGAGGTCGCGCGCCGCTCTCAGCGGCTCGGGGAAGAAAACCCGACAGACATTGTCGCCCGATACGAGATCCATCCCGTCCGCGTCGAACCCGGTGACGATCCAGCCGTCGCCCCCGGCTCCGCCGAAATGACTTGCGTAGAGGGCAATCGCATCGAGATGGTCGGCGTTCATATGGTCGAGTGCCGATTGCTCGCCGGCGGCAAGCTCTTCGACGATCGCTCCCGTCGCGACCAGATCGGTGCGGTCGAGCAGATAGGCCTTGCCGAAGCCTCCGTTCAGGCTGGCGCGCTCCGGTTCGAGCCGGAAGATCGAGAAGTCGCCGAGCCCGGCATAGAGTTTTGCCTTGGGGTTGCGGTTGAGGTAGCGCCGCTCGGCGCGGGCGTGTTCGTTCGATCCGCGTTCGAGCCGCACGGCGCGGCAGACGAGCGTCAGTCGCGGATGCGCCAGCGGATCGCCCTTGCCGGGTTCGCCGACGAGCAACGAGCAGCGCGGGTCGGCAAGGATAGCGCCGGTGTGGGCGGACAGCATCGAGACCAGGATCAATGGCGTGCCGTCGATGTCGGTGGCGACGCCGACGCGGCTGGCCAGCGGCGAACCGGTCCCTGGTTCGAGCACCGCCATCGCGCCGAAACGGGCGCTGCGGATCAGCGTCTTTGCCAACCTGATCGCCTCGGCGTCGGTTGCGCGGATCACATCTTTCCTGGGTTCGTCCAAAGCACCACCGTCGCTTTTATTTCGGCGCCATGCGGATGGCGCCATCGAGGCGAATGGTCTCGCCATTGAGCATCTGGTTCTCGACGATGTGCAAGACAAGTGCCGCGTATTCCGAAGGCTCGCCCAAACGGGAAGGGAAGGGTACTGCGGCGCCGAGCGAATCCTGCACCTCCTGCGGCATGCCGGCCATCATCGGCGTCCTGAAGATGCCAGGCGCGATGGTGCAGACGCGAATGCCAAAGCGGGCGAGATCGCGCGCCACCGGCAGCGTCATGCCGACGACGCCGGCTTTGGACGCGGAATAGGCCGCCTGGCCGATCTGGCCGTCATAGGCCGCGACCGATGCGGTGTTGACGATCACGCCGCGCTCGCCGCCCTGTAGCGGTTCGAGCCTCGCGGTCCGGTCGGCGACCAGGCGGATCATGTTGAAGGTGCCGATCAGATTGACCTCGATCACCTTGCGGTATTGATCGAGTGGGTGCGCTCCATCCTTGCCGATCGTCTTCAAGCCGATGGCGATGCCGGCGCAATTGACCAGAATGCGCGGCTCGCCGAGCGTCTCACCCACTCCCGCGACAGCAGCGGCACCGCTCTCCGCGTCGCTCACATCACATTGGACGGCGATGCCGCCGATGTCGGCCGCCACCTTGGCCGCCCGGTCAATGCCGAGATCGAGGACGGCAACCCTGGCGCCACGGACGGCAAGAGCGCGCGCCGTCGCCTCGCCAAGGCCAGAGCCGCCGCCGGTGACGATCGCAATCTGGCCGTTCGGGTTCATCTTGACGTTCGCCTCCCTGCCCAGACTAATGCTGCGAAGCCACCGTGCCAACAGCGCCGGAACGGTCACGCCATCGCGGCGATGTGCTCGGCAATCCTTGCCTGGTCGGCGTGGCAAACCTCGCCCACCAGCCTTGCCACCGCGCCCGGCATGATCTCGTGCGCCAAAAGCCGATCGGGATCGACCGGACGCGGCATCGAGATCTGCCCGCGCGGCAGCCTCTTGAAGCCGAGCGGGCCGTAATAGGGTTCGTCGCCGACCAGCATCACGGCAGGCGCGCCGGCCTTGGCGGCGGCTTCCAGCGCGATTGCCACCAGCTTGCGGCCAATGCCGAGATTTTTGAAGGCCGGCCGCACGGCGAGCGGCCCGAGCATCAGCGCGCGGCCGGCACCGGCGGCGATACGCGTCATCCGTACCGAGGCGACGACGATTGCGCCGTCGACGGCGACGAATGACAAAGCGCGTTCGTGCGAGCCAGCTTGGCGGATCTTGTAGGCGGCAAGCACGAAACGGCCCGGCCCGAAAGCCTCGTTGTTGATGGCGTCGATTTCAGGATCGTGCGCCGGAGTTTCCGGCAGGTATTTCACGTCGGCAAGGCTCATGGTCTTTGCGTTCCGGTATACGAGGAAAGGTTTGCTGCAAGCGGCAGCGTTCGCCAGTCAGCGCTTCATCAAGCGCGGGCGCTCTTTCGTCGTCGGTCGAACCGGATCACGGCAAAGTCAAACATGCGGATGTCCGCTACCACCAATTTTCAGCCGCCGCAATCGGCCGGCGCAGCCGACATGCACTCGACGCAGCCGTTGACGATCTGTTCAGCGTCGGGGATTTCCGCGGGGCCGCTTGCTGCCTACATCGGGTAGGAACGCGAAAGGATATTTCATGGGATTGCTAGTCGAAGGCCAATGGCAGGACCGCTGGTACGATACCGGGGAGAGCGGCGGGAAATTCGTGCGCGCGCAGTCACAGTGGCGCGACTGGGTGACCCGCGACGGCGCGCCGGCCGAAGGGCGAAAACGCGGCTTCAAGGCCGAGCCCGGCCGCTATCACCTCTATGTCTCGCTCGCCTGCCCGTGGGCGCATCGGACGCTGATCTTTCGCGTGCTCAAGAAACTCGAGGACGTGATTTCCATCTCGGTTGTCCATCATTTCATGGGCGCCGACGGCTGGACGTTCCTGGCCGAGGACGGCGCCACCGGCGACACGCTCTACGGCCTCGATTTCCTGTACCAGATCTACACCAGGGCCGATCCCGGCTATTCGGGCCGGGTCACCGTTCCCGTGCTGTGGGACAAACGCGAGCAGACCATCGTTTCCAACGAATCCTCCGAGATCATCCGCATGCTCAATTCGGCCTTCGACGAATGGGGCGATGCCAAGCTCGATTTCTATCCGCAACCGTGGCGCGGCGAGATCGATGCGATCAATGCGCTGGTCTATCCCGCGGTCAACAACGGCGTTTACCGTGCCGGCTTCGCCACCACGCAGGCAGCCTACGAGGAGGCATTCGGCGAATTGTTCTCGGCGCTCGACACGCTGGAGGATCGCCTGTCAAAGCAGCGCTATCTCGTCGGCGGCCGCATCACCGAGGCGGATTGGCGGCTGTTCACGACACTGGTCCGCTTCGACCCGGTCTATGTCGGCCATTTCAAATGCAATCTGCGCCGCATCGCCGACTATCCGAACCTGTCGAATTATCTGCGCGACCTCTACCAGGTGCCGGGCGTCGCCGGCACGGTGAATTTGCACCACATCAAGGCGCATTATTACCGCAGCCACGAGACCATCAACCCGACACGGATCGTGCCCGTCGGGCCAGAGCTCGACTATTCCGCCCCGCATGATCGGGCGCGATTCAGGAAGGCGGCGTGAGACCGGTGGACCTAAAGCGCATCGTTCGACCCGGCCTTATGCGGTACGCTTCAGGTTCTTGTTTTGATGCATGTCGCGATCGCGAATCCGCTGCACACTTTTGCGCGACATGCATTAGCGGAAGATTTCGGTGTTGATACGGGCCTGTCTGGCAAGCTCTGCTTTCAGAAAATTCTTGCCCATGCGACTGGAGTAGCCTGCGGCATTAATGCCGAAGACGACAAGTCCGCCAAACAGCAGGACAAAGACCCAGACGAACAGAGGGATGGCGTCGCCCCCCGGGATGGTTCCAGCCGCAAAAGCTAGGCCTCCCAGTATCAGCGAAAGCAGACACGAGGTTAAAGACGAAAAAAGCGTTATTTTCCAATATTCGTCGCGATTAAAAAGTCGAAGGTTTTTCCTGATGAATTTGTAAGAGACGAAGGAGGTCGACCCAAACGCAATTGCAATGCCGGTGGCGTTGCCGAAGCTGTCCGGTAACGAAGGGAACATGATCGATATGCCCATAAATATGACGTTCAGGCCCATCATTACCAGACTATAGACCCCTACATAGGGCCAGACGTTCACCGATCTTGCTTGTCCGACATCCATGGTATTGCCCCCATTTCGTGAGCGATAGCTTGGAATTTTTCCAATAGCCAAGCAAGCCTACCAATAGGGTAGTGTTGGTTGACTCCCAAAAATCTCGGCGATGCGCCGCAAAGTCGCTGGTGTCGTGCCTTCCGGCAAGCGATCGAGCGAAAAGAAGCCGGCTTCGGCGATCTCGCGGTCGGGCAGTTTCGGTGCTGTCTGGTTGAACTCCTCGACCAGATAGAGGCCGACATGATCGCGGCGGCTAGCGCGGCGGTTGAAATGCAGCGATTTCAGCACCGGCGATCCGGTCAGCGCGATGTTGCCTTCCTCGAACAGTTCGCGCGCCAGCGCCTCGATCATGGTCTCGCCCGGCTCGACGCCACCGCCGGGCAGGTGCCAGCCAGGAACATAGGTATGGCGGATGAGGAAGACGGAGTTGGAGGCTCGGTCGTGGATCAAGCCGCGAACGCCGAGCGTCATCGGCCGCCGCAGTACGAAGTACAGGTGAAACAGCCTCGCCCTGAGGCCCGGCCAGCCGGTCTGGCGCAGGGCTTGCTCCGGATCCGGCGTCGTCATCGTCCGCGAAACCGTGAGTGGAAAGCGGCGCGCGCCTCGCCTATGAAGAAAAGATGTTCAGGCTCGCGCATATTTCCGATGTCCATCTGGGGCCGCTCCCCGATGTAACCTATCGCGATCTCGCCTCCAAGCGCGTGGTCGGCTACGTCAATTGGCAGCGCAACCGCCGCCGCCACATGCACGACGCCGTCATCGACACGATCGTCGCCGACATGAAGGCCAGCGGGCCGGACCATCTCGCCATCACGGGCGACCTGGTCAATCTGGCGCTCGACGGTGAACTCGAGATGGCCAAGCACTGGCTGGAGACGCTGGGCTCGCCCAACGACGTGTCGGTCGTGCCGGGAAACCATGACGCCTATGTGCCGGGCGCCTTCGACAAGACCTGCCGGTCGTGGGCGGCGTGGATGACCGGCGACGGCGTCAATACGCCGGTCGACCGCAACACCTTTCCGTATCTGCGCGTACGCGGCGATGTTGCGCTGATCGGCGTCTCCACGGCGCGCGCCACGGCTCCGTTCATGGCCAACGGCTTCTTTCTGGAAGGCCAGGCGGAACGGCTGCGCGGCATGCTCGACGCCACAGGCAAGCGCGGCCTGTTCCGGGTGATCATGATCCACCACCCGCCGATGCGCGGCGCCGTTTCGCAGAACAAGCGGCTGTTCGGCATCTCGCGCTTCCACAGGGTGCTTCACCGGCACGGCGCCGAGCTTGTGCTGCATGGCCATTCGCATGTGCCGTCGCTGTTCTTCATCGGCGCCCGCAAGACAAAAATCCCGGTGGTCGGGGTCGCCGCCGCCGGGCAGGCCCCCGGCAGTTCGCATGCGCCGGCGCAATACAATCTGCTCGACATCGACGGTGAAAAGGACAATTGGCGGATCAAGCTGACGCGCCGCGGCCTGACCGGGCCGGCATTGCCGCCCAGCGACCTGCAGACGCTGGAGCTTGGCGTCGAGGCCGAGGCGTCGATGGCTAGAGCAATTCCAGGAAAAGTGTGAAGCGGTTTTCCGTCCGGAATTGCATCAAAACAAAGAGATAGAGCCGTTCAGCATTTCGGTGAAACGCTGAACCGCTTCAGAAGCTGATTTTCATCGCGACGATGCGATCCCAGAACAGTACGAGCGAAATCGCCAGGCCGACCAGGGCGCCGGCGGCGATCAGGCCGAGGCCCGAGAAGAACGCCGACCAGCCGTTGCTGCGCGCGGCGATCTGCAGCGGCGGCTCGGCCTCCGCCACCAGGGCGCGTTTGAGGCCGGCGACGGCTTGCTCGATGCCGCCTTCCATCATTCTCTGGCGTTCGACAACGCGCTCGGCGACATAGCGCGTCACCTGGTCGGCAACGACCTTCATGTCGGTCGATTCGGCGAGGACGACGCGGCCGATGCGCGTGTCCTTGAGAAAGCGGTAGGTGCGGCGGTCGCGTCCCATGGCGACATGGCTGACGGCGTCAATCCACAGCCGTGGCTGCAGGCCGGACGAGACGGCGAAGTCGAAACTGTCCATGTCGGTGGGCACGTCGCCGAAGACCGGTGCGAGTTCGGCGGCAAGCAGATCGAGCCGCATGCGATGCGCTTCGCGCATGTCGACGACGACATCGTCGCGGTCGGCGAAGGCGTTCTTGACGTCGCGAATGGCATCGGACAGTTTTCGCGACTGATCGATCTGGGTGATGTTCTCGCCTGCGTCCTTCATCGGCGTTGCCTCGCGGGTTTGGTTAACACCGAATTAACACAGCCGCCGGCAAAATGCACTTGCCAGATCGACGGGCCGGCAAGGGTTCGGTGGAAGGAGCACCTGCGCCGCGGCCGTCCCGCGCGAGGACGGATCAGCTCGTCGCCGCAGCCAATTCTGGACGAAGCCGCCTGCTGCGACGCCGCATGTTGCGACGGACAGCCTCGACGACCAGGCCGGGCGCTTCCTCGACCAGCATATGGCCGGCTTCCAACACGCGGTGCAGATGAAAATGCTTCGGCAAGCCGTCCGCCTGGCTGACGGGCAGCATCGCGTCGTCGGTTCCCCAAACCACCATGATTGGCATATTCAGCGTTTCAAGCCGCTCGCTTGGGATGACGCCTTGCCGATCATCCCTGGTCATGGCGGCCGCGAACTGGACAAGTGTCCGTAGCTGACCGGGACGCTGCCGCATCTCGTTGACGAGATCGACCCTATGCTGCGAAGGTCGGCTTTGTGGTCCCGACATGTCGGCAAGACAGGCGCGGATTTCATCCGTGCCGGCAGCGGCGGCGTAACGACGCAGCAGCGGACCATTGATCTCAGGACCGAAACCGCCCGGCGCCAGCAGCGTCAGCGAGGCTATTTTTTCCGGCTCGTTCAATGCCATCAGGGCGGCCACGGCGCCGCCCATCGAATGGCCGACGAGATGGGCCCGCTTAATCCCGCGAGCGGAAAAATCCGTAAGGACGGCACTGGCTGCAATCCTGGCCGGACCGCCGCCCGGAAAATCGAGCGACAGCCCATGCCCCGGCAGATCATAGGCCAACGTCCGCGCGCCGAGTGCTAGGGACGCGGCCACCTCGCGCCAGTCGTCGTGGCAGCCACCGAAGCCATGCAGCAAGGCGATGGTTGTCGGGCCGGTGCCCCGTTCGGCGGCGTACAGGGATGGGGTCATGCAAACTTTATGGCTTGGTGCCGGGACCAGTCAGGATGCCCGGGGCGGTCTTATGCGAGGATCAGTCTTTGCGGGAGGTCAGACTTATGCGCGATCAGACCTATGTGGGATCGGATTGGCCGGTTCAAATTGTGTCTGAATTGCGCTTTGGCCGTCCGGATGGCCAGTAAAATCTTCGCGATCACCTGACGTCGTGCACGCGCCGGGAGACGTCAGCTGGCGCCGCCAAGCCCGGCGGCGCGCAGGGCTTCCACCAGCCGGTTGGTCAGATCGGCGGGATATCTTCGTTCGACGAAAGTTGCGCGCGGATCGGCTGCGAATTTCGGGAATTTGGTGGTCAGTTCCTGCAGCAGCCTGCTCGCCAGCTTCTCGCGGCCGGCAGCCTTGGCGCCGATCAGCCGCGCGGCCAGATAATGCGATTTCATTTCCGTCGTTCGCAAGCCGTCGCCGGCAAGCGTCGCCTTGTTCATGTCGCCCATCATGAACTCTCCGGCGAACAGCCCGTAATCCCACCATGTCGGATGGGCGCTGGCGATGTCCACCGCGTGAGCGATGATCGGGGTGCCCTCGCTGTACCTGCCGGCGAAAACCAGCCCGTAGCCATAGGCGGCGGCCATTGCGAGATCGTAGGGATTGAGCTCATAGGCCTTGCGCATCCAGCGGATCGATTCCGCGGAATCGCCCATGCGCGAGTTGAGATAACCAAGGGCGCGGTGCGCGTAGGGGCTGGTCGGGCCCATCTGGATGGCGCGATGGGCAAACGTCATCGCTTTTTCGATCGTCGCGTCGGCGGGGTAGGGATAGTGGTCGGTGACCGCTTCAAGATGCAAGGACGCGAGCTCCGAATAGACGAGCGACGACTTCGCCTTCCCGTTGGCAAGATCTTCGAGGCAGCGGTAGGCGGCTTCGTGCGTCTGGGCGTTCTGGTCGAGATAATATTTGCCGTTGAGCACCAGGCACGCCGTCAGCCCGGTCTGGATGCCGCTCTGCTCGATGTAGTTGTAGATCGTGCCCGAGGCGGGAAGAGCCGAGCTCAAAATGCCGGAGATCTGGTCCTCGATGGCGGTGTTCGCGCTGTCGCCGGCGGTCAGGTTGCGTGACAGCAGCACGCGGCCGGTCGCCACGCTTTGCAGCTCGAGCATGATGTCGCCGCTGCGCGGCCCGGGCAGGACATCGAATACGAAGCTGGCGGCGTCGGTAACTGGATCGGGCGGGCTGTCGGCATCACGGCCGATGAAATTGATGGTGTCGAAGCCGCTAAGGCCGGCGCGCAGCGATGCGGCGACACGGCGAGCCACGTCGCTGTCGGCCTTGATGGCGATGTAGACCTGGGGAAGGTTTTCGACCGGAGGCGCTGCAATGCTGGCGGTCGCCACCGCGGTCTCGACCGCCGTGTCGCCGCCGGTCAGCAATACCACGCTGCCCTGGCGAAGGATCAGCACACCCAGCATGAGAATGACCAGCGCGATCGCCAGCCAGAAGAATTGCAAATGCCGCTGCAGCGAAGGTGCAGCAGGGGTGACGGCTGGAACGCTCAGCAATGCAGCCGGATGTGTCCGGTTGCGGGCGTCCTCCAGCGATCCGGGCGGGGCGTTTGTCGCCTCTTCTGTCGCCGGCTGCGGCTTGCTCTTTGCCTCCACCTCCGCCGGCAAGCGAATGGCATTGAGTTCGTAGGATGGAACATAGCCGCCGCGCGGAATGGCGATGCGGACCGGTTCGGCAACGCCCTCATTGGCGAAATACTGCTGCAGAAGCTCGCGCAGCCTGCCGGCCTGCACCCGCACCACCGCATCGGTCGACGGATCGAAATCGCCGTCCTTGCCGAAGACGTCCATCGCTATGGAGAAGCCCTTGAGCCGGTCGGCTTCGCCTGCCTGCTCGCGCTCGACGAGATAGCGGAGCAGCTTGCGCGCGCGCTCGGATCGTCCGAACGTTTCGCTGGCAAGCAATCGCTCCAGCGTTTCGCGCACTGCGGGGGCGGCAGGCGTGGTATGCTGCAAGTGTCGATCCCTTCGAATTCGGCACAGGTTGAGGTACAATCATATAGCGCTGGCGGCGCCTTACAAGCGTGTGCTTATGGTGCGATAGCGTACCCACCGGATAAAAGTCCGGTGGGCCGATGGCGCGAGTCTGGCAGTCTCGGCTAGCCGAGCTTTCGGCCGACGATGCGGTTGGCGGCCGAAACCACGGCTTCGAGCGAGGCGGCGACGATGTTGGTGTTGATGCCGGCGCCGAACAGCTTGCCGTCCGGATATTCCATCTCGACATAGGAAATGGCCGAGGCATTCGAGCCGCGCTGCATGGAATGCTCGGAATAATCCAGCACCGACATCGGCACCCCGACATGGCGCGACAGCGCATCGACGAAGCCGTCGATCGGGCCGGTGCCGGTGCCTGATATGGTCACCTCCTTGCCTTTGTCGAGGATCACCGCTTCGACCACGCGCCGGCCCTTGACCTCGGTGTCGGGGTAGGTGTGGTGGTCGAGGAACTTCAGCCGCGCGCCGGGCTGGTCGACATAGGTATCGAGAAAGCGCTCGTAGATGCGCCTGGCCGGCACTTCCTTGCCTTCGGCGTCGGTGATCGCCTGGATGGCCTGGCTGAACTCGATCTGCAGGTTGCGCGGCAGGTTGAGGCCGTAATCCGCATGCAGCACATAGGCGATGCCGCCCTTGCCGGACTGCGAGTTGATGCGGATGATGGCTTCATAGCTGCGGCCGACATCGGCCGGGTCGATCGGCAGGTAGGGCACCTCCCAATGCGGCGTGTTGGCCTTCCGCAGCGCCTTCATCCCCTTGTTGATGGCGTCCTGGTGCGAGCCGGAAAAGGCGGTGTAGACGAGCTCGCCGACATAGGGATGGCGCTCTGGGATCTTCAGCTGGTTGGAGTATTCGTAGACGTCCTTCATGCGGTTGATGTCGGAGCAGTCGAGCTTGGGATCGACGCCTTGCGTGTACATGTTGAGCGCCAGCGTGACGATGTCGACATTGCCGGTGCGCTCGCCATTACCGAACAGCGTGCCTTCGACGCGGTCGGCGCCCGCCATCAGGCCGAGTTCGGTGGTGGCGATGCCGGTGCCGCGGTCATTGTGCGGGTGCAGCGAGATCAACAGGTTCTCGCGATTGTCGAGATTGCGGCACATCCATTCGATGCGGTCGGCATAGATGTTGGGCGTCGACATCTCGACCGTGGAGGGCAGGTTGATGATCAGCCTGTTTTCCGCCGTCGGCCTGACGATCTCGGTGACCGCGTTGCAGATCTCCAGCGCCACTTCGAGCTCGGTGCCGGTAAAGCTCTCCGGCGAGTATTCGAAACGGTAGCCGCCGCCGGCCTTCGCCGCCATGTCGGTGATCATCTTGGCCGCATCGGTGGCGATCCGCTTGATGCCGGCGACGTCCTTCTCGAAGACGACGCGGCGCTGCAGCTCGCTGGTCGAGTTGTAGAAATGGACGATCGGGTTGGCGGCGCCCTTCAGCGCCTCGAAAGTGCGGGTGATCAGTTCCGGCCGGCACTGTACCAGCACCTGCAGCGAGACGTCGGCGGGCACGTTGCCTTGTTCGATGCACCAGCGGGCGAAATCGAAGTCGGTCTGCGAGGCCGACGGGAAGCCGATCTCGATCTCCTTGAAACCCATGTCGAGCAGCAGGGCGAACATGCGCGCCTTGCGTTCCTGGCCCATCGGATCGATCAGCGCCTGGTTGCCGTCGCGCAGGTCGACCGAGCACCAGATCGGCGCCTTGTCGATCACTTTCGAAGGCCAGGTGCGATCGGCAAGGCCGACGGTCGGATAGGGTTGGTATTTGCGGGCAGCGTCCGGCATGCCCCTCGCGGGCTTGGTGGTTTCCTCTACATTCAGACGGATATCTTCTCGTGCGTTCATCGTCTTTTCTCCCGGCGGCTCGCGGATCCAGCTTCAGGCGGATTGGTGGCGAGCGGCGCCTTTACCAGAATTTCGTTCGCTTGATGTGACGTGCCAATTTGCAGACTGGCCAAGGAGCGTGCGCGTGAGCGGCGAATTCGACCGCCGGGCGCTCCTTCAGCGAACCCGGCGATCGCCGATAAGGCCGAGAAGCAGCAGGGTCGAGGCAAGCGCGCGAACGGTCTGGCCGGCAATGCCGGTCGGACGGGACGCAAAAGAGGTGGCGCGCGGGCTCATGGCGGTTTTCATACAGGAGCGGGCAAAGCGAGGCAAGTGGGAGCCTCGCTGTCGGCTTGGGGCTGTTCGATGCCAGGGAAATCAATCAAAAGGATGACCGATGCCGGCGCTGCCCTTCACGCAGGGCGGCGCAAACCTGTCGCGATTGTCCGGGGTAGCCACATTTTGTTCTTGCTTTGTGCCGGCAGCTATGCTACTAATCTGGGTATGGTGCTAATTGGCTCAAACGACCCGCCTCCCGAGGCGGGTTTTTTATTTCGGCGTCATGCTTCGAGGACTACCCTATCGTCCCATCCGGCCGCTCCTTCCAGAGCACCGGAATCCGGTCCAGGAGGAAAGACATGGACACGCCCGATCCCATCCGCCGCTTTGTCGAAGCCACCAATGCCGGCGACACCGAAGCCTTCCTGGACAATTTCACGCCGGATGCCTTTCTGAGCGACTGGGGCCGGTCGTTCCGGGGCCGCGAGCAGATTGCGCGCTGGAACCAGTCGGAGAATATCGGCGTGCAGTCCAGGTTCAGCATCCTCGGCATCGCAGCAGCGGACGGCACCTGCCGCGTTCGCATCGCCGTCGAAGGCAACGGTTTCAACGGCGAGGGCGATATGGTCTTCACGCTGGCGGCGAGCGTATATCGAGCCTGGTGATCAGCTGACGCAGCCCAGCTGGTCTTTACTCCCGCAGGCTTCTCGCCACCAGCCGCGCCACGCTTGGGCCGACCAGAAGCACGATCAGGAAGCGTGCCGATTGCAGCGCCATGACGAAGGATATGTCGACATGCTGCGCGGCGGCGGCGATGATGGCGACGCTGTCCATGCCGCCCGGGCTGGTTGCCAGATAGGCGGTCAGCGGATCGATGCCGAGCAGGCGGCTGATCAGGAAGGCGAGGCCGCCGCAAAAGCCGATCAGGGCAATGATCGAGCCGACGATCTGCGGCAGCGCGCGGGCCGCGTGGCGCAAAATGGCCCTGGTGAAATTCAGGCCGATGCTCCAGCCGATCGTCGTATAGCTCAAGGCAAGCAGCCAGGGCGGCAACTGCATGGTCACACCGAGCCCGAGATGGATCACGGTGCCGAAAATGAAGGTGCCGAGGAAGAACGGCGACGGCAGCCTAAAAAGCTTTCCGGCGAGGCCGCCAACCAGCGCCACCCCGAAAGTCGCGGCCAAGCCTTGCGGGTCGACCGGTGGGAACCAGACGATGGCCGGCACCTCGATGCCCGAGGTGTCGACCCAGAGCTTGGCCACCAGGGCTGCAGTCATCGAGACGCAGATGACGCGCAGATAAAGCATGAAGGCGACGAGGCGCTGGTCGGCGCCGAAGGCACCGGCCATCAGCACCATGGCGGTGGCGGCGCCCGGCGACGAGCCCCAGACCGCGGTGGTGCCGGGCAGGATGCGCCAGCGGCTGATCAGCCAGCCGAGCAGGCTGGATGCCGCGACCGTCGCCATCACGACGCCAAGGAACAGCGGCCATTCCTTGTAGAAGACGGGAAAGATATCGGCCGAGATGGAACTGGCGACCAGGCAGCCGACGACCGCCTGGGCTGAGCCGAACAGAACCCGCGGCACGCGCACCGTGGCGCCGTTGGTGCCGGCGACGATGGCCGCCAGCATCGGTCCGATCAAAAGCGCGGCCGGCAGGGCGGCGAGTTCCAGCGCGCCGGCAAACAGCACCGAGACCACCACCAGGACCGGCCACTGCCAGGCCTTGTGGATCCGCGCCAGGTGCTCGATGGCCGGCGGGTTCGGGGAAGAATCCATAGATGGGCTCTTAGACCGGCCGCAAAAAAATGCGAACCCTTT
The DNA here is from genome assembly GCF_040323385.1 of Mesorhizobium sp. M0045. Taxonomy (NCBI): domain Bacteria; kingdom Pseudomonadati; phylum Pseudomonadota; class Alphaproteobacteria; order Hyphomicrobiales; family Phyllobacteriaceae; genus Mesorhizobium; species Mesorhizobium sp. M0045. The sequence goes on along the minus strand of NZ_JAMYUY010000008.1, from coordinate 221,840 downwards.
TTGCGGGGTTGGCCTTGGGTGACGACTGCACTACGGCTTCTGTGGCGATCCTTCGCGCCCCCCTCTGTCCTGCCGGACATCTCCCCCACGAGGGGGGAGATCGGCTGTTCCAGGGCCCCGCTCATTCCTGTGGCGTTTGGCGATTGGCGAAAGCCGAGATGACGGACAATCTCCCCACTTGAGGGGGAGATGGCCGGCAGGCCAGAGGGGGGCGCTGTCCCGCCGGCCTCTCCCTCTATTCCGCCTTCACTGGCAAGCCGAACCCGCCAACAGGATGCGTCTCCACCTGGAACTCGAACCCGGCGATGATCGGCCGTGCCTTGGCGATTGCCGCCTGGATTTCGGGCAGCTGCAGCGAAGCCTTGTGGCTTTCGGCGTCGGTCCACACCTCGGTCACCCAGATCGCGTCGGCATCGGCCGGGTCGGTGGCGATGATGTAGTTCAGGCAGCCGGGCATGGCGCCGGTGCTGGCGAGCAGGATATCCATCATTGCGTCACGCTGGCCGCGCATCGCCCGCATCTTGCCGATCAGTCCGTACATTCGCTTTGCTCCGTTGAGATGACGCAACCAAGAGTATGCAGTTCGCCGTCTACGGCATCAACTGCCCGCCATTGACCTCGATCACCTGGCCGATGATGTAGCCGCTCAACAGATCGGAGGAGAGGAACAGATAGGCGCCGACGCAGTCCTCGGCCGTGCCGGCGCGGCCCTGCGGGATGGTGGCGATCATGCCTTTCATCTGGTCGTCGGTCGAGTAGCGCTCGTGGAAAGGGGTGGCGATGGTGCCGGGCGCCACCGCGTTGACGCGGATGTTGAAGCCGATCAGCTCCTTGGCCATGCCGCGCGTGACGTTGGAGACGAAGGCCTTGGCCGAGCCGTAGAGGCCGGCGCCGCCACCGGCGCCGTTGCGCGCGGCGATCGAGGAGGTGTTGACGATGAAGCCGCCCTGCCGCTTCAGCCATGGGATCGCTTTGCGCGAAGCTGTCAGCACGGAACGCGCGTTGAGATCCATCACCGCGTCGTAATGCGCTTCGGTCTGCTCGGCATAGGGCACGCGGCCGAGCATGCCGCCGGCATTGTTGACGAGGCCGTCGAGCCGGCCGAAATGTTGCGCACTGTCCTCGACGACGCGCTCGACATCGGCGGGGATCGAGAAATCGCCCTGGGCGAGGAACACGTCGCCGCCGCCGTTGCGAATGGTCGCGGCCAGGTTTTCGGCAGCCGCGCGGCTCGAATTGTAATGCAGCGCGACGCGGCATTTCTGCGCGGCGTAGGCAAGTGCAAGCGCCGCGCCGATGCCGGTCGACGCGCCGGTGACCAGCACCGCCTTTCCGGCAAGGTCGGGGATGACCAGAGAGGGGCTGACAAGGGTGGTGGTGGCTGGCACGTCTATTCCTCCGGGGGGACTCTGCCTGCTCTTCGTAGGCCCTCGCAGCCCTCGCATTCAAGTCCGTAAAAGTTTAGAGCGGTTCACTGTTTCACGGAAACGGCGAACCGCTCCTTCTTTGTCTTGACGCAATTCCGGACGGAAAACCGTTTCACACTTTTCCTGGAATTGCCCTATGGCCTGAGATAGGCGTAGCCCTGGCGTTGCAATTCGGCGAGCTTGACGACGCCGCCCCTGTCGGCTGCATGGAAGCCGTCGAGCAGGTCGGCCAGGCCGATATCCATGCCGTGCATGGTGTTGGCGCAAGCGTGCGGGCTGAGCCCGTCCTGGACAAGCCCGGCGAACCGCCCGGAAATGGCGGCGGATATGCCCTTCGACTTGAAGGCAGCAAGTGCTGGGCCGTGCACGACAAGCGCGATGTCGACATTGCCGTCGGTGCCTTCGAAGTGGTTCTTGATGTTGCCGAGCACGAAATTGACCTTGTCGAGGTCGCTGAGGTGATAGGCGACCTTTTGCCTTTCCTCTTTGGCAGCCGCCGGCTTGACTTCACTAGCTTCGGCCTTGATGGGGCGCAGCCCGAAAAGCCCGGCAACTCCGGCAAGACCGACGCGGAAAATATCGCGGCGTCGCATGGCTTCATCTCCCATTTGGCCGGCCGGCGCAAATTGCGTGGCCTCGGCCGCGATCCTAGCATAAATTGACGCCACGTCTTGTCGGGGCAAGGGAGGGGTAGCATGACGTCGAGGACCATAATGGGGACCATTGTGGGCGCCGGAGTTGGGGTTGCCTTGCTCGCCGCCGTCGCCGGCTCTGCTTTCGCCGATGACACGCTCAAACTCACCGAGCTCAGCCCCGACGGCAAGGACGCCTGCTTCGGCCGCGTCTATGATGCCGCGCATCTCAAGTCGCATCCGCAGCAGAAGGTGACGCGCATCTTCTTTTACTACGGCCGCGACCCGGTCAGCCGGCCGAACGAGGAGCCAAGCGCCGGCATCGATTCCTCTTACAATGGCTTCATGGCGACGACGGTGCGCGGCGCCGGGGCGCCGGAATGGCTCGGTGGCTGGTGCAGCCATGAGTCCGAGGACGGCAAGACCGGCCCGATCCGCTGCGGCATGGACTGCGATCGCACCATGGCTTCGCTGAAGGTCGACGACAAAGGCCGGCTGATTGTCTCGGACGTGCAGCCCGACCTCTATCTCGACGCCGGCTCGGAAGACGAGCTCGGCAAGGCGGAGTACGAAAGGCAGGCGCTGGGCAAGGACGATAACGGCTTCAGGCTCGACCCGATGCCGGCCGCGACCTGCAAGGCGGAGTTCGCGCGCATCGACCCGATCGACCCGGCCCTTGGCCCGCCATTGCGCGAGCGACTGAAGCCGGACCAGGCCTTCTGCTACGGACGCGACTACGACGCCGCGCATCTCGGCTCGCATCCCGATCAGCTGACCCAGTCGATCAGGGTTTTCCGCGGACCGGTCGAGCTGGCGTCTTTCGCCAAGGAGGGCGATCCGGCCAATTGGCCAAGCGGCGCCGACATCGCCGTTTCAGTTACCACGCGGCAGAAATCGGCCAAGGTCACGCAGGTCTACAGCTGCCAGGGCGAGGGCGACCAGTGGCGCTGCGTGGCGAGCGCGAAGACGGGTGCTGCCTCCTGCGATATCGCGCAAAAGGAGGTCTTCCTTCGCCGCGGCGCCAACGGCACGATGATGCTGGCCAACCCGAACAGCGGCCTGCCGATCGTCGACCTGTGCTCGAAGGCGGCGGCAGGCGACACAATGTCCGACGACAAGGTCTACCGGCTGGAGCCGATGCCGCAGGCTGCCTGCGGGCTTTGAGCAGTTGAGAACCGTGATGCCGGCGGGACAGCGCCCCCCTCTGTCCTGCCGGACATCTCCCCCTCAAGGGGGGAGATAGGCAGCTTCGCCGACAGCGCTTGTCGTTGGAGATTGGCGAAGCCGGAAGCGACATCCAATCTCCCCACTAGAGGGGGAGATGTCCGGCAGGACAGAGGGGGGCGCGAAGGATCACGACTGAGCGATGTTTTTTCTGCGACGCCACCTCACGCGAACGGCACGGCCGTCGTGCCCTTGGGCAGTTTCGCCTCGTCGTCGGGTTCGACATGGATGATGACCCGCACGGAAGGGATTTCGGCCTTCAGCGCGTCTTCGATGCGGTCGCAAATGACGTGGCTGGCGCCGACCGACATATCGGCGTCGACAACCAGATGGAACTCGATGAAGGTGGCGCGGCCGGCGATGCGCGTCTTCAGGTCGTGGACCTCGAGCGCGCCCTTGCAATTGGCCGAGATGATGTCGCGGATACGGATATGTTCCTGGGTATCGACGGCGCGGTCCATCAGGCCGTTCATCGACGAGCCGATGACGTGCCAGCCCTGCCACAGAATGTTGAGCGCGACGATCACGGCAAGAGCCGGATCGAGAACCTGCCAGCCGGTCAGCACGGCGCCGACCAGGCCGATGAACACACCGACCGAGGTCGCCACGTCGGTCATGATGTGCCTGCCGTCGGCGACGAGCGCCGGTGATTTTTCACGTCGTCCGGTGCGGATAAGCGTCAAGGCCCAGACGGCGTTGATGACCGTTGCGACGCCGTTGACGGCAAGGCCGGTCCATGGCTGTTCGAGCGGGGCCGGATGCTGCCACGACCACCAGACCTCGTTGAGGATGAGCAGGGCGGCAAGCACGATCAGCACGCCTTCCAGGACGGCCGAGAAATACTCGGCCTTGTGGTGGCCGAACGGATGGTCCTGGTCGGCCGGCTTGTAGCTGACCTGGATCGCCCAATAGGCGGCCGCTGAGGCAATGACGTTGACGATCGATTCCAGCGCGTCCGAATAAAGCGCAACCGAACCGGTGACGTACCAGGCCACCAGCTTCAGGCCGAGCACGACGAAGGCGACGACGATCGACCAGAAGGCGAGGCTGGCGACCTTCTGCCTGGCGGCGGCTTTGTTATCCACCGCGGTCACTGGGGAAGAAATCCCAACACTGAGCCCTCGAATTTAAGCGGCCTTTTCCTTGGCCTTGCGCGGCAGGTGCGCGACAATGTTCTCGATGATGCGCATGCCGGCATTGTGGCCGAGCGTCATGATCGATTCCGGATGGAACTGCACCGCAGCGATAGGCTCCTTGCGGTGCTCGAAGGCCATGATGATGCCGTCTTCGGTCTCGGCGGTGACGACAAAACCATCGGGCAGCCGCACCGGATCGGCGAAGATCGAATGGTAGCGGCCGACGGTCACCTCCTTGGGCAGGCCGGAGAAGATGATGCCTGGCTTCGATACGCGGATGCGCGACGGCTTGCCGTGCATCGGGATGTGCAATTGGCGCAGCTCGCCGCCATAGGCCTCGGCCAGCGCCTGCAGCCCGAGGCAGACGCCGAAGATCGGCAGGTCGCGCGCACGGGCCCGCTTGATGGTGGCGGCGCAGTCGAAGTCCTTCGGTGTGCCGGGACCGGGCGACAGCACGACCAGGTTTGGCTTCAGCCGGTCGAAGATCTCGTCCGGCACCGGCGTGCGCACCGTCGAGACATTGGCGCCGGTCTGGCGGAAATAGTTGGCCAGCGTATGGACGAAACTGTCCTCGTGGTCGACCAGCAGGATATTGACGCCGTCGCCGACACGCGCGGTGCTGCGTTCGGTGCTGGCGGCGTTGCCTGATTTGGCGTCACGGATGGCGGAGAGCATGGCGGATGCCTTCAGTTCGGTTTCGGCTTCTTCTTCCTCGGGAATGCTGTCGAAGAGCAGCGTGGCGCCGGCGCGCACCTCGGCGATGCCGTCCTTGATGCGAATGGTGCGAAGCGTCAGGCCGGTGTTCATGTCACCGTTGAAATTGACCATGCCGATCGCCCCGCCATACCAGGCGCGCGGGCTCTTCTCGTTCTGCTCGATGAAGCGCATTGCCCATAATTTCGGCGCGCCAGTGACGGTGACGGCCCAGGCATGCGACAGGAACGCGTCGAAGGCGTCCATGCCTTCGCGCAGCCGCCCCTCGATGTGGTCGACGGTGTGGATCAGGCGGGAGTACATTTCGATCTGGCGGCGGCCGATGACGCGCACCGAGCCCGGCTCGCAGACCCTCGACTTGTCGTTGCGGTCGACGTCCGAGCACATGGTGAGTTCGGATTCATCCTTCTTCGAATTGAGCAGCTTCAGGATCTGCTCGCTGTCGGAGATGGCGTCGTCGCCGCGCTTGATGGTACCGGAGATCGGGCAGGTCTCGACGCGGCGGCCGTTGACGCGCACGAACATTTCCGGTGAGGCGCCGATCAGATATTCGCCCTCGCCGAGATTGATGAAGAAGGAATAGGGCGAAGGGTTGATGCTCTTCAGCTTGCGGGAAATCTCGGAGGGCTGGGTTTCGCAGCGTTCGTAGAACATCTGCCCCGACACCACTTCGAACAGGTCGCCGCGCTCGAAGCTCTTCATCGCCTTGCGCACCAGCTTGGCATATTCGCCGGGCTCGTGGTCGCCGCGCGGCGGGATGCGGTCGGCGGTCCTGAACGGCTCGACGATTTCGTCGCGCGGCAGGCCTTCGGTCGAGAAGCCATCGCCGGAATAGTCATAGCGGTCGGTCCAGGCCTTGGTCGAATAGTGGTCGACGACGAGGATCTCGTCGGGCAGGAACAGCACGAGATCGCGCTGGCTTGGCTTGCGCTCGAGCTTGTAGTCGACCGGATCGAACTGGAAGGCGAGGTCGTAGCCGAAGGCGCCATAGAGGCCGAGATTGGCATCTTCCTCGGTCTTGAACAAGGCGGTGATGGCGCGCAGCACGGTGAAGACGGAGGGAACGCGGCTGCGTTCCTCCTCGGTGAAGACACGGCCGGGCTTGGCAACTTCGAGGCGGACGAGTTTGTTCGACGTCTCGGCGATCGTGACATCGTCAAGGCCGGCAAGCACCGTGCCGATCACCGGCAAAAGCACCTCGCCGCGGCGGTTCAGCGCCTCGATGCGCATAGCGCGGCCGCGTGCCGAGATCACCACCGGCGGATCGATGATGGCGGTGTCCCAGCGCGTATAGCGGCCGGGATATTCGTAATTCGAGGAAAACACGGCGCCGCGGCGCGAATTCAGCCCGTCGACATAGCCATCGATCGCTCCCTCATACGGCCGGTCATGGCGCTGGCGGGTAATCGCCACGCCGCCCGCGGTGACGAAGCGCTCGGCTCCATTCTCCAGTATTTTCGTCGTCATTGCCGTCTCCATCAGCGTCTTTGGGGCAACGGACCCGGGAATGGCTTGAAAAAACAAATGGCCGCCCGGACATTCCGCTGCGGCCACCCTCTATTGTCACGCGAACGCGTTCGAACAGGCCGCTGTCAGCGAGCCCACCACCACACGGTCTTGATCGAACGCATATTCATGGCGATTCCCATAGCGGCGATTGGACGGCCGCGCAACTGGATTCAAATGAGGGCCTCAGTCCTCCAGCGTTCCCGACCTTGCATCGGCGCTCGTCCCGTCGCCGACCAGCTTCAGGAGGTCTTCTCCGGCGCGGATGATGCGGCGGGAGCGCCGCGTGAGGATGAGGCCCGCCTGCGGCGCCAACACTTCCGTGCGGCCGTCGGGCTCGCCGGGCGCGTGGACGATGGTGGCAAGGCGTGCACCCTTGGTGACGCGGTCGCCCGGCTTCACGTCGTAGAGGATCGCGCCCGAGCGGGGCGCCGGCATCATCTCGATGTTTTCGAGCGGCGCGACAATACCGGTAAAAAAACTGGGCCCAACGAAGCTGCCAAGCGCGGGCAGCGCCTGATCCTGGATGACGCCGCGCGCCACAAGCAGCCGGTAGAGCCCTTCGGCATCGGCGCCGGCCAGGGCGCGGTCGACATCGAGTATGCCGCGATATTCAACCGTGGTGGCGACACGCCGGTCCAGGCGCGCCACGTCGGCTGGAACGTTCTGATACGGCATGATCGAGGCGCCTTCGAAGGTGCCGTCGGGATCTTCGTGCCACAGCATCACCGCATCGACGCCCATGGCCGCTGCACAATCCGCCATGGCCGGCCACAGGCTGGTGTGGACGTAAAGATAGGCGAGGCCCTCATCGTCGCAATGCAGGTCGAGCACAATGTCGTGGCCGATGGAGAGCTGCAGCAGCCGCGTTTTCAGCCGCTGGTCGACCGTGCCGTGCATCGGCAGCAGGGCGACGTCGGGCGCGGCGAGCCGCGGAAAGCCGCGATTGAAATTGGTGCGCGTGCCCAGATGGAAGCGGCCCTGATGGTCGCCGTAAAGATATTGCGCGCGGCCGATCGGATTGGCCCAGGGCACGATGGTCATATTGCCGGTGATGCGGCCTTCGGCTTCCGCCTTGCTGAGCATCGGCATCAGCGTGTCGATGGCGACGACGCCCGGCAATTCGCCTGCATGAAGCGCCGCCTGCAGATAGGCGGAAGGCGCCGTCTTGTCCGACCCGGCGAAGCGGAAGACGGGGAATTCGTAGGAAACGCCTTCGCTGTCGCCGGCGATGCGTTCGATGGACTTCTGCATGCTGTCCTCCGTCAAGAGTTCGGAAGACATGCCCGTCGCCGGCGCGCTTGTCGATTGGTCCAGCCAGCGGCGCTATGGGCGCAATGAGCTTACTCGGCGGGATGCGCGAGGGGTCGCGCGATACGCCCGGTTCACACCAGCGGCTTCAATTCCTGGGCGATGGTCGGCAGAAGCTCCGAGACGTTCGGGTGGATGTGGACGGCGCGCGCCAGCGTGCTGACCGGCGCCTTGGCATACATCAGGTCGAGGACGCAGTGCACCGCCTCGTCGCCGCCCGGGCCGAGCACCGAACAGCCGAGGATCTCCCTGGTGTCGGCATCGACCAGGATCTTCATGAAGCCTTGCGTCTCACCTTTTTCGACTGCACGGCTGACGCGGGTCATTGGCCGCTGGCCGACCAGGGCGCGGCGGCCGGATTTCCTTACCGCTGTCTCGGTCATGCCGCAGCGGCCGAGTGGTGGGTCGATGTAGAGCGCATAGGCCTCGATGCGGTCGCTGACCTTGCGCGGATCGTTGTCGAGCAGGTTGGCGGCGACGATCTCGTAATCGTTGTACGAGGTGTGGGTGAAGGCGCCCTTGCCGTTGCAGTCGCCCATCGCCCAGATGCCGGGCACGCTGGTGCGCAACTGGTCGTCGACGACGATGAAGCCGCGTTTGTCGACCTCGACGCCGGCTTTGTCGAGGCCGAGATCGTCGGTGTTTGGCGTGCGGCCGAGCGCCAGCAGCACATGCGAGCCGACCGCAGCCGCCTTGCCTGGCGCGAAGGTCACGGCGATTTCGTTGCCTCGCCTGGCGAAGCGGATGTCGTCGGCGCCGAGATGGACGGCAATGGCTTCGTTTTCGAGGATCGACAAAATGGCGTCCGAGACGTCCTCGTCCTCGCGGCCGATCAGACGCGGGCTTTTTTCGATGACCGTGACTTCGGAACCGAAGCGGCGGAACATCTGCGCGAATTCGAGCGAGACATAGCTGCCGCCGATGACGATAAGATGGCGCGGCAGCTCGTCGAGATCCATCATCGACGAGTTGGTCAGGTAAGAAATGCCGTCGATGCCGGGCAGGTCGGGCACGGAGGCGCGCCCGCCGGTGTTGAGGAATATCTTTTCGGCGCTCAGCAGATCGTCGCCGACGCGCACCGTGTTGGCGCTTACGAAGCGCGCATGGCCGCGATAGAGCGTGCATTTGTCCATGCCGGCAATCCAGTCTTCGAGATTGCCGCGGGCGTCGTTGGAGACCTTGTCCTTGCGCGCCTTGATCGCCTTGTAGTTTACCCCGACGGGACCGGAGAGCGTCACCCCGTAATCCGCGGCGGAGCGGGCGAGATGCGCGGCATAGGCGCTTGCCACCATCGTTTTGGTCGGCGTGCAGCCGGTGTTGACGCAAGTGCCGCCGACCAGCTTTCGCTCGATCAGCGCCACGCTCATGCCGGCCGCATTCAGCCGGCCGGCGAGCGGTGGGCCGGCCTGCCCGGCACCGATGATGATGGCGTCGAATGCCTTTGCCATCATGCCACCGCCGCCACGATCAGAAGCCCGCCGGCGATCGCCACCGCGTCCTCGATGAAGGCGGCGGGCGGGTCCTTACCGAAGGCGGTGGCCAGGCGTTTGCGCGCCTCGGCGCCGCCCAGCGTGCCGATCACAGCACCAACGGCGCCGGCGATCAGGCCGCCTATGGTGGCGCCGCCGGTGGCGCCGATCACCGCGCCGGTGAAAGCGCCCAGGACGATGCGCGTGCCGAATTGCTGCGGCACCTTGCGGCTCGGCGTCGATGGCAGCTGGTCGGTGACCAGTTCGGCGATGGCCAGGATGGTGAAGATGCCGACGGCGATCCAGTGGCCCATGAAGCTCGCCCAGGTGCCGGCGACCGGCAACCAGCCAAGCCAAGCGCCCCAGGCGACCGCGGCGGGCGCAGTCATGGCGCGAAGCCCGGCAACGACGCCAATCAGGAGTGCAAGAATGTACAGCATGATCGATCCCCTCGATGGCCGGCTTGGGACAGGTCCGAGAGGGCAAGCTACCATAGGTCGGGTATTTGACCAGAGGTGGTGTCGCCGCCGGCGCTTCCGAATTTGCACCACTTGTGCTTTGGCAGAGATTGAAACTGGAGTTGCGGCCATGACGGCGAGCGAACGCACGAAAATGGCGGCGGGCGAGTGGTATCGCTGCCTCGATCCGGAACTGGAGGCGCTGCGCATTACGTCGCGCGACGCGGTGTTCGAGCACAACAGCCTACCACCGCGGCAGCGTGGCGATATCGGGCCTGGATTGCGGACGCTGCTCGGCGCTGCGGGCGAGGGCGCGCGGATCGAAGCGCAGTTCCACTGTGCCTATGGCTTCAACATCTTTCTCGGCGACCGCGTCTTCCTCAATGCCGGCTGCACCATCCTCGACACGGCGCCAGTGCGCATCGGCAAGGGAACGCTGCTCGGCCCCAATGTGCAGATCTATTGCGCCGAGCACCACAAGGAGACTGCTGGGCGGCAGGCAGGGCTGGAAATCGCCAGGCCCGTCGAGATCGGCGACAATGCCTGGATCGGCGGCAGTGCCATCATCCTCGGCGGGGTCAGGATAGGCGACGGCGCCATCGTCGGCGCCGGTGCCGTGGTGACGCGCGACGTGACGGCGAACACCACGGTGGTTGGTAATCCGGCACGGATAATCAGCAACGGCTGAGCACCTGTGCTTCTGTCGCCGGTCATGGCCTCGTTCTGATGGACATGGGCGGCCGTGTCACTTGGCCGGAGGTGGATGCAACCGTGTGTCGAGCGCAAACGCCTCCTGCGTCTTCATGGCGTATGCCCCTCTGGCGCGGCCCGCGTCGAAGATCAGGTTCCAGCTATGCTGTGATACGGCGCTCGGAATCACAACGAACCGGTGCCGTTGCAGAAGATCGTCGCCAAACGCCTGTTGTCCGGGGCTCGGAATGCCCGGGCGCAACCAGTTGAGGTTGGGCACGGCCGCGGGGTCGACGATATGCACATCCGCGACATCGCTGACGATCGCTGCCGTCATGACATGCGCTATCGTGTCGAGCGCCCTGAAGCCCTTATGGACCGCAACTTCGAGGATCGCAGTCGACGGATCGATCGAGCAGTAGACGGCTCGCACGCCCTTGCTGTTCCAGCGTCCGCCCACCCTGTATGCGCCGTCGCCACTATCCCATGCAGGCGCAAACGCGGCTTGATCGAGGCGCCATCCGATGAGGTCGGAGCCACCAAGCGCCGCCGGCAGAGGCGTCATACATAAACGCCATATTCAAGCCGTTCCAGATAGTCTTCTACAAGCTCGATCCCCGCCGGTGTCGCCAGAAGGTCGATTGGACGACGCTGGTCGAGCCCAATCGCCGGGCGCTCCAGCCATTGCTCTGCCTGCACCTGCGAACCGAACACGTCGGTCGCTTTCGACAGGATCTCCGCGAACTTCCAGGTTCGTCCGCTCTGGTCCTGACTGAGAGGCTTGGAAGGAGCATCCTTGCGGCGCTGGTAGGTGCGCAGGCTCATGCCGACGGCCTTCTCCAGCGAATCAGTCTTCTGGATGAAGACGAGTTGCCCGATAAGATGGTCCAGAGCTGAAGCCGGCAGGCCGTGCAGAAGCAACTCGTGGGCATCCAAAGCGCTGCTGAGGCGCCTTGCCAGAATGCGGCTGCCGCCTAGCAATTTCACCACCTTCTGAAGTTCATTGTTTTTTGCTGCTGGCGCAGCCTTTTCCAATGCCATCGCCACGGCGAGCCCTCTTCGCGTCATCTGTCGCTTTAATATATGACAGATGACGCAGAGCCTTTCAAGCACGACAGGATCGAGAGCAGGGCAATCGCTTCGAGAAAAAAGATAGCCTGCTCGGGCCAGATGGCAGTCCAACATCGGCAACTGAAGCGATTGCCCTGGAATCGAGCGCGAGCCGAATTTCACCTCGGCATGTGCGCCACGCGCTCCTCCTGAGCACCCTTCGAGAATTCGCGCCGGTACTGCGCCGGCGAGGTTCTGAGCCGCGCCGCGAAATGCTGGCGCAGCGAGGTGGCGCTGCCGAAACCGGCCTCGAAGGCAACCGTGTCCATCGATTTTTCCGTTGCTTCCAGCAGCCGCTGCGCCAGCTGGACGCGCTGGTCGGTCAGCCAGTCACCGAAACTGGTGCCGATCGTTTTCTGGAAACGGCGCGTGAACGTCCGGCGGGTGAGGCCGGCGTGACCGGCAACGCTGTCCAGACTGTGCGGCTCACCCAGGGTTTTGCGCACCGCTTCGAGAGCCTGAGTGAAGCGGTCCGCATTGCCGGTCCTGGCGATGGGACGTTCGATGAATTGAGCCTGCCCGCCCTGCCTATGCGGAGAAAGCACGATCTGCCGGGCCAGGCGAAGTGCCGCCTCCGCGCCGTAACGAGCCCCTACGACGTGCAAGCAGCAGTCGAGCCCGGCGGCGACGCCGGCGGATGTCACGACGTCGCCATTGTCGATGTAGAGCACTTCCGGTTCGACGAGAATGTCGGGATAGAGTTCCTGCAGCTGATCCGCGTAGGCCCAGTGCGTCGCCGCTCGCCGCCCCGAAAGCAGTCCGGTCGCCGCAACAGCGAACGTTCCCAAGCACAGCCCGACGATCAGCGCGCCGCGCTCGTGCGCGCCAAGCAACGCGTCGATCAATGCGGCTGGAGGCGAGCTCCCGAGATCCTTCCAGCTTGGCACGATGACGATGTCGGCGTCATCGAGCGCGGAAAGCCCGTGCGGGACGCTGATGGTCAGCCCGGCATCGGTGCGGATCGGCCCGTCCTCAATCACGCAGACCCGAAAGTCGAAGCGCGGCAGGCCGAGCTCCGTGCGATCCGCGCCGAACACGAGACACGGCACGGAGAGATGAAACGGGCTGATGCCATCGAAGGCGATGGCGGCAACGGCAGGATCGGTCATGGGAGCACCAACAGGAGTAACAGCCAATTGTCCCAATTCTTTCGAATAATGTCAATCGGGACACTTTTTGCAATCCGGTGCCGAGCTTATCGTCCACCCATCACTGTCCAACGGGAAAGGAAAACCCCATGTCGCAACCAGCCACAGGCAAAGCTCCACGCCGCGCCCTCATCGTCATCGATGTTCAAAACGACTATGACGGCGGCAACCTCGCCATCCAGCATCCGCCCTTCCGCGACAGCGTCGTCAATGTGGCGCGAGCGATGGATGCGGCCACCGAGGCAGGCGTCAAGGTGGTGGTCATCAAACAGTTGGCGCCGGAAACTTCACCGGTCTTCGCCAAGGGCAGCCATGGCGCCGAGTTGCACCCGGAAATCGCCAGGCGAAACCGCGACCACTACATCGAAAAGAACTTGCCCAGCGCCTTCACCGGCACCGACCTCGAGGAGTGGCTGCGCGCCAACTCTATCGATACGATCACGGTCATCGGCTACATGACGCATAATTGCGATCTGTCGACGGTCATCCACGCCGTGCATATGGGCTTCGAGGTGGAGTTCCTGTCGGACGCAACGGGGTCATTGCCCTACGCCAACAGCGCCGGCTACGCGTCGGGGGAGGAAATCCATCGCGTCATGACGATCGTCCTGCAATCGCGCTTCGCGGCCGTTCTCAAAACCGCCGAATGGATCGAGTGCCTGAAGACCGGCGTGGTACCCCAGCACGACACACCCTATGCCTCCAACCAGCGCGCGCTGGCGCGGAGCGCAGCGTAGGAGACCATTGCGGACAGGCAGAAGGGCGCCGCAGCGTTGCGGCGCCCTTTGCCGTACGAGCACTGATTATCCCTAAAACAGGCCTTCGATCTGACCGATTTCGTTCAGGAAGATCTTTTCCGACGATGGCGCTTTGGGCAGACCGGGCATGGTCATGACCTCGCCGCAGATGATGACGACGAAGCCGGCGCCGGCAGACAGCCTGACCTCGCGCACCGGTACGGTGTGGCCGGTCGGCGCGCCGCGCAGATTCGGATCGGTCGAGAAGGAATATTGCGTCTTGGCCATGCAGACCGGCAGGTGGCCGTAGCCGGCGTGCTCCCAGGCATGGAGCTGATCGCGCACCGACTTGTCGGCGATCGCTTCGGAACCGCGATAGATGCGCTGGACGATGGTGTTGATCTTCTCGAACAGCGGCATGGCGTCGGGATAGAGCGGGGCAAATTGCGACGCGCCGGATTCCGCCAATGCCACGACCCTTTTGGCGAGTTCCTCGATGCCGGCCGATCCCTGGGCCCAGTGCTTGCACAGGATCGCCTCTTCGCCCATCGAGGCGACGTAGTCCTTCATCGCCTGGATCTCGGCCTCTGTGTCGGAGTAGAAATGGTTGATGGCGACCACAGCCGGCACACCGAACTGGCGGATGTTCTCGATGTGGCGGCCGAGATTCGCACATCCCTTCCTGACCGCCTCGACGTTCTCCTTGCCGAGGTCCTCCTTCTTGACGCCGCCATTCATCTTCATGGCGCGAACCGTGGCGACGATGACCGCCGCTGCCGGCCTCAGGCCGGCCTTGCGGCATTTGATGTCGAAGAACTTTTCGGCACCGAGATCGGCGCCAAAACCGGCTTCGGTGACGACGTAATCGGCTAGCTTCAGCGCCGTCGTGGTGGCAACGACGGAGTTGCAGCCATGGGCGATGTTGGCGAAGGGGCCGCCATGGACGAAAGCCGGGTTGTTCTCCAGCGTCTGCACGAGATTGGGCTGCATGGCGTCCTTCAGGAGTACGGCCATCGCGCCGTCGGCCTTGAGGTCGCGGGCATAGACGGCCGACTTGTCGCGCCGATAGGCGACGATGATGTCGCCGAGGCGCTTTTCCAGGTCCTTCAGGTCGGTCGACAGGCACAGGATCGCCATAACTTCCGAGGCGACTGTGATGTCGAAACCGGCCTCGCGTGGGAAACCGTTGGCGACGCCGCCGAGCGAACAGATGATCTCGCGCAGCGACCGGTCGTTCATGTCCATGACGCGGCGCCAGACGACACGGCGGGTGTCGATGCCGAGCTCGTTGCCCCAATAGATGTGGTTGTCGATCAGCGCCGACAGCAGATTATGCGCGGTGGTGATGGCATGGAAATCGCCGGTGAAGTGGAGGTTCATGTCCTCCATCGGCACGACCTGCGCGTAGCCGCCGCCAGCGGCACCGCCCTTGACGCCGAAATTCGGTCCGAGCGAAGCCTCGCGGATGCATACGATGGCCTTCTTCCCGATGCGGTTGAGGCCATCGCCCAAGCCCACCGTCGTCGTCGTCTTGCCTTCGCCGGCTGGTGTCGGGTTGATGGCGGTGACGAGGATCAGCTTGCCGTCCTTGTTGCTCTTCACCGATTTGATGAACTCGGCCGAGATCTTCGCCTTGTCGTGGCCGTAGGGCAGAAGATGTTCGCTCGGAATGCCGATCTTCTGGCCGATCTCCTGGATCTGCTTCTTCCTGGCGCCGCGCGCGATCTCGATGTCGGACTTCACTTCGGCCATGACGGCTTCCCTCTGGATTGGACGGATTTGACTAGTGTGGTCGCAAGAACAGCCCGACATTGCAGGCGCGAGCATGTTCTACCCTTGTCGCTGCCGCGGCGTCAACTTTCATGCAACTATGTTTCCTGCGAAGAAAATACCTCTGCCGCCGGCCGCTCTGCTACAGGTTCTTTTTTGCGCCGGTTGCAGCGCCGTATAGAAGCCAGAGCAGGGGCGCTTCCGCCGTCTCAAAACAGCCGCCTAATACGCGAAAAGCGACAGAAGCAACGGCGCAAATTCACCAGCGCCGGCTGTGCGGAACGATCGGCTACTGCGTCAGCACGTTGCTGATCTCGACCATGTTCGAGCGCACCCTGAGTATGTAAAAACCCATCGTCGTCAGATGTGTCGGCAACAGCCAGCCGTCCTCGCGGCCATTGGCGATGATGAAGGGCTGGATGCGCAGCGCCGAGACGAATTGCGCGTCCATCGTATCCCACAGGTTCTGCAGGTGCTTTTCCTTGATGACGTCCTCGAAGTCGGCCTGTGCGCCCTTCATCAGCCCGTAATAGGCATAGAGCTGGCCATAGGCGAACCAGAAGCGATCGTCGGCGCGCGTGTCGAACCAGCCATTATTGTGGTTTTCGGCGCGCTCCTTGAGGATCGCCGAGGTCGAACCGATATCGGACGAGATGCGGTCGATATATTGCTTGAGATTGTCGGCGCGGGCATCGAACGTCGCCTGGCAGGCTGCGAGGCGGGCGTTGAAGGAGCGCAGCTTGCGCACCGCGTCGCGATAGTAGCTCGGCGTTGGCGTCTTGGGGCCGAACGGGTTCAGGCCGAAATACCAGGTTTCCTCGTCGAACTGCAGATTGCCGCGGGCGTCCTGCAGGTCGGCGTCGATCTGCGAGGTGGTGCGGACGCGGCCGAGATTATCGGCAAGCTCGGTCGCCGTACGCCGCACCGCCTGGTTGATGCCGCGCTGGAACGAAGCCTTGTTGTCCATGAACGGCGTGTGGTCCCAGTCGATGCCGAACAGGCCGAGCTTGTAGAGGATCATCGACGACACCCAGGCATTCTGGTTGACGTTGAAGTCGGTCAGGTCGGCAGCAACCTGGGCAATGGCTGAATTTCCGCAGGTCTTGGCCGTGTCGGTGCCGGCGCCGGCGGAAACCTGTTCACCGGCGGAGCTGTTGCGTTTTTCGAAAGTGTATTTGTCGACGTAATTCGGGTCGAAATTGTTCCACCACTGCGTGGCATAGAAGAAATTGACATAGAGGCCGATCAGCACGAGCACAGCCAGGCCGAGCACCGCCTTCAGGATCCAGCCGCGTTGCGTGTACCAGCGCCCCGCCCACAGGAACGGCCATAGAATCGCGCCGATGAGCAGGCCGATGCTGCGGCCAATCCACTGGAAAATCCGGGTGAAGAAATTCACGATCGGATCAAGCATGGCGATGTCACCCCCTCAGTCAGTCAAGCCGTAGAGGCGTGTGCGAAACGCCACCTTGTCCTTCAAATATGTGGTTTTCAGAACGTCCACAACATGCGATCGCCAGGCGTCGCTGAAGCCGTCATAATCCCTGTAGAAGCCCGGCTTGTTGAAGACGTAACGCGAGACGAAGTCCTGCGGCACGAAGTCCGAGATCAGCTGGTTGGTCAGCCAGGCGTCGGGATGGTCCGGCTTGGCGCGGATGACTAGAAAGCGCTGCTGCGGGAACACATCCTCGATCTTGAGATGGCCGAGCTGGGCGATCTCGCGCTTGGCGGCGTTGAGGAAGGGAAAATTGCCGTCCCTGGTGATCAGATCGGCATGGCCGTGGATCCAGGTCTGCAGCCAGACCTTGTCGACATCGGTCAGATTGCGGTCGGGCTCGGCGTCGCGGATCAGCGCGCGCACCACCATTTCGGCGCGATGCTCGAGATAGCCGGAGGTTTCGATCCATGAGGCGCGCGGCAGCTCGATGCGGCCGGTCGAGGCGAGGAACTTGAACACCTTGTCGGCATCGTGGATCGAAAGGTAACTCACCTGCCACGGCCGCGAGCGGCGGAAACCGGGCGCTGCCGGGTCGCTGATCACCGTCGTCACGTCGGGATCGACGAACACATAGAGCCCGCCGAAATGGCTGGTCCAATAGGCATTGTGACGGAAGATCACCTGGTCCGGCACCAGCGCATTCTCGCGGATGTCGCCGCAGATCTTCGCCAGCTCGACCATGTGGGCCAGCATGGCGTTGTCGCGCCAGGCATCCGGCTCCTGCTTCAGCCGGTCGACCAGCTTGCCGAGTTCGGCCGCCTTACCGAGCACATCCTCGGCCGAGAGCACCTTGAATTCCACCTGGTTGATAGACAGCAGGTCCTCGATGTCGTCGACCTTGGGGACCGAGTCCTCGATCTCGCCGTAGATGACGTCCTTGATCGTCAGCGCATCGATGGCGCGCTGGTTCTTCGACATGAATTCGTACATCAGCAGCGAGGTGTTGGAGAATGCCGTGTGCACCACCGGCAGGTCGATCTGCGACGGCGTCAGGATGATGAAGCGGCGGTTGACCTCGTTCGGATCGAGGTAGCTGTAGTCGCCGCATTCCTCGGCGACCTGCGGCGAGAAGCCGGTGCGATCGATCTCGAAGCTTTTCAACTTGGTCGGCTTCAAGCCGAAGGCCACCATCGCCTTGTTGTAGCGCTGGATGAGATGCGGCTCGTCGATCGTCAGCAGCCGGCCGTAGATCAGCTCGTTGTCGCGCAACAGATCGGGCTTCTTGGCGGGACTCATGCTTTCTTCTTCCCGTTCACGGGGAGAAGGTGTCCGAACGGCGGATGAGGAGCGCGAACGCTCCCTCTTCCCTTGTGGGAGAAGGTGGCCGAGCGAAGCTCGGTCGGATGAGGGGTGTTCCAGCTTGACGAATACCCCTCATCCGTCGCCTTCGGCGACACCTTCTCCCACAAGGGGAGAAGGGGGCGTCGGCGCATCTCACGCATTCCACAGCCCCTTCTTCTTCATCTCCTCGATCTCGCGGACGGCACGCTCCCGCAGGCGGGTGTCGCGGATCATCTTGGTCACCGCCGCATCGTCGGACTTGTCGGAATAGCGGAATTCGGAATCCGCATAGCGATTGATCTCCTGCATGACCATGTCCATCGAGAATGGCCCGCGCAGGTCCTCGATCATGGCTTTCTTGTCGTCGTAACCCTTGTGCATGAAGGCTTCCGGCTTTTCGAACCACTCGTCGGGCAATTCGATGTCCATGGCGCGCATCTTGATGGCATCGGTGACGTTCTTGATGGCGCGGCCGGTAAAGCGCGGTTCGGCATCCTTGATCATGTGCAGATAAGTGCCGATGTCGGCCATCGTCTTCGGTGCGCCGTTCTCCTTCATATAGCGCTCGTAGACCTTCATCAGCCCGTCTTCGTGCGGCTTTTCATGCTCCTCATAGGCTTCCATCACCGCGCGCTGGATCTCTTGCGCCGCATAGAGCTTGTGATCGCCGAGCGGGATCTTGTGGTTCTTCCCGGCGAGCAGGACGAAAATGTCGATGTAGTCGTCGCGGCTCTGCGGGCCATCGACCAGCCAGCGCGCGCCGGCGCGCTGGCGCAATGCGTCGTCGACGTTCTCGGGATAGTTGGAAAACATGCCGAACGAGCAGTTGCCGCGCACCACGGTGCCGGCACCCCCGAACGCGTCCATCAGGACGCCGGTGATTTCCTGCTGGCCGGCCGAGGCGCGATCGTCGGAGCGGCGTGCGGCGACCTGGTCGATATCGTCGATGGTGCCGAAGCCGATGACGCGCGGGTTCAGCACATTGTTGATGAACTGACGGCAGTTCTGGCCGGACTTGCCCTGGTAGGAGGAGATCTGGTCGACGCCGAAATTCTCGTAGGCGAAGGGATAGCCGGCGACCTGGCAGTAGCCGTTGAGAAGGCCGGCGATCATCTGGATCAGCGTCGTCTTGCCGGTGCCGGGCGCGCCGTCACCGATGAAGGTGAACAGGAAGCCGCCGAGCTCGACGAATGGGTTCAGCTCGCGCTCGAAGTCGTAAGCCATCAGCATCTTGGCGAGCTTGACCGACTGGTATTTGGCGATGTGGTTGCCGACGACCTCTTCCGGTTTTTTGAAGGTCATGACCAACGGTTTTGCCCGCTTGCCCGGCGCGACGTCGAAACCATCGAGCGTGAAATCGTCGACGTCGATGCGGATATGCGCGTTCTCGAACGGGCCGATGCCGTCGAAGCGGCCTTTTCGCGCCAAAAGCCCATCGATGGCAATGCGGGCAAAGGCACGCGCCCGGGTCATCAGGTCGGCGTCGTCCTTCGCGCCTGATATCGCCCTGTCGAGGCCGGCCACGATCGATTTCACCGCGTCCTGGGGCGTGTCGAACAGAAAGTCCGGCTCGGGCGTGTCGTTCGGCGCCTCGCCGTCGCTATCGATCAGCTGGAACAGATAGGAGGCGAAGCTGAAGGCGGAAACATAGGCCGAAGCCGACAGCAGCTTTTTGAATGTGGCGGCCTCGTCGCCTTCGAGCGGCGCGCGGGTGTTTTTCGCCTGCAGGCTTTCGAGGTCAGAGCCTTCGGCGAAGACATCGGATATTGCCAACGCAATGGCCAGCCCACGCCGGGCGCGAAACAGCAGCGTGTGCTGGGGGATGGTCAGCAGTTGGTCGTCGGGATGGACGGCGGCGACGGTTTTGGCGAGCTCGACCTCGCGCGTGCGGCGAACCGAGCCGACCGAAACGGTCGAGACGAAACGGCGGTTGGTGCCGGCAAGCGCGGTACCGGATTCGCGCGATGGGTCTTCCAGCACGACGATGCGGGTGATGAAACTTTGCGCAGTGGCGCGGTGCTTTTCGATTGCCGCTTCCGGGATGGTGGTCAGACCGGTGTCCATGGAGGATGCTCCGCGATTTGATGGTCAGACGTCGCTGATGACCTGCCCTTTGGACAGGATATGGACCTTGTAGCCCGAAAAGATCTTCTGCGCCTCGCCGGCGGCGTAAAGCGACTGATATGCCTCATGCGGAATCAGCGCGTGGTTCTCGTAGCTCGACACGCCCTGGCGTGCGGCCTCGAGATCGTCGGTGTCGATGAAGAATTCCTGCGTCGTCTTCTCGCTCGAAAACAGCCCCTTGCGGCCGGGTTTCTCGGCCTTGGAAAAGACCTCCTGGATGGTCCAGGTCAGCAGCCAGGCGTTTTCCGGCTTGCGCACTTTGGCCAGCACTTCGTTCACGGTCGAATTGTTGTCGGTAATGCCGGCAGAATAGAATGGGCCGAGCACGACGCGGCGCAGCTGCTTGGGATGCAGCGTCTCGAAATCCTTGTCGAGGTTTACCGCGATCGTCGCCGGTGACAGCGTGTAGGCGGAATTCTTCTCGGTGAAATCGTCGAAACGGTGGGCGAGTTCGGGATTGAGCAAGCCGTCGACCGGCAGCGGAATGTCGACCCTCTCATTAAGCTTGCCGCTGCTATCGACCAGCTGCCGGATCATGTCGTCGGAGGAATCCTCGACCGTCGCCATGTAGACCAGCGGCAGGTTGGCGCTGCCGTCGAAGCAGGCCCAGTGGACCAGATAATAGGGCCGCAGCGTCTTCGGGTTGACCGAAACCTTGGCCGTCTGCGCCAGCGTGAACGGGCCGAAGGTGGTCCCGCTCTTGACGTCTTCGAGGTAAAGCCGCTCGGCCATCGACTTCTGCAACGCTTCGGGAAATTCCTTGTGGCGCAGAATGAAGTCGGCCATTTCCTCGCGCAGCTCGCTGGCCGAAGGGATGACGGCGAGACGGCTGTCGGCCTGGAGGCGGTCGTTTTCCAGCTCGAGCAGGTTCTGGAAAACCGGAAAACCGCTTTCGGCGCGCGAGATGCGGAACGTCTCGGTGAAACCCAGCCGGTTGCGCCAGCACGAGAACGACTTGTCGAGCCGCGCAATATATTCGGCGACGACCTTGGCGACGATGCCGTGCCGATAGAGCGGCGAGCGATCGTCGCGCATGAACACTTCGAGGCCGCCAAGTGCCGCCGCGATCGCCGAGAAATAGCGCGCCGCGGCTTCGTTTTCGGGGGTCATGCTGCCAGCCCTTGGGAGCAGTGCACGTGCAGCAATTACGACTGCACGTAATTTGCCGAATTGTGCTTCTTCATCACATCGTCGAAGCGGCGGGCGAAGGCATCGTCGGCGAGCTTCTTGCGGCGCTGGATGTCGGCGGTGGCGACCATGTTCTTCTCGTGCATTTCAAGCAGATCGCCGATGTGCTTTTGCGAGGCGGCACCAATGCCGGCCATGGTCTCCTCGGCGGTGTTGTCGACCTGGCTGCCCAGCGTGTTGATCTTGTGGGCGACATCCTGCTGGGCGGCGGTCTTCAGCGAATCTTCCAGCGCCTTGTACAGCACGATGCGCTGCTCGGTGTCGATGGTCAGCTTGTTGATCAGCGTCGATTGCGCCGCGATCTGATTGTTGAGCGAATCGACGAAGGTCTGGAACATCGAGGTGTAGCGCTCCAGCGTCTGGCTTTCGGCCAGCAATTCCTGCTCCTTGGCCTGCTTTTCGTTGTATTCCGTGGCCAGTTTCGAGCGTTCGCCTTCAAGCTGCGTGCGCTCCTTCTGGCTGGTCGAGGCGGCGATCTTGTTCTCGATGTCGAGCAGCATCGGGTTGAGTTCCTCGATGCGCTTCTGCACGGTCTCGAGATTGGACATGGTTGTCTTGCGGCGCTCGATCACCTGCGACAGGCTGGCCTCGGAGGTCTTGTAGCGCGTGTCGAGAACCTGCTTCTGCGCCTTGAGGATGCCGACGATGGTGTCGGATTTCGCCAACAGCTCCTGCAAATTGCCGGCCAGCGACATGTTGCGGACGCGGTCGGTGCGCATGCGCTGTTTGCGCTGGCTGGAGAAGACGCCGACGAAATTCTCCCAGCCGGTGTAGTTCTTCATGCTCTCGAATTCGGCGCCGAAGACGTTGGTGGCGTCCTCCAGGCCGATGATCAGGTCGGCGATATTGCCTTCCATCACCTTCTGCTGCTTCAGCACGTCCTCGATGCGGGCATTCTCGATGTCGAAATTGGCGTCGCCGATCTTCTTGTCGGCGGTGGCGAGCGTGTCGAGCACGCTACCGGACTGCTCGATCTTGGTGCGCATGTCCTCTACGACCTGCTTGGTCTTGGCAATCTCGGCATCGAAATTCTGCAATGTCGCCATTGGGGCCTCCCGCTTCGGCATCGGTTTTCGTGTCGCAAACCGCCGTGACTATATGTGCCGGGTTTGGCGAATGAAAGACGGAAGACGGGCGACACCAGGAAACGAGGCAACTGGGGTCACGCTCAGGGCCTGGGATCGGCCTTGAGGTAGGCGATGACATTGGCGATGTCCTCGTCGCTGGCCAGGCCGGAGAAGGCCATTTTATTGCCGTGGACCTTCTGCCGCGGCGCGCGCAGGTATTCGGCAAGGTTTATTTCGTCCCAGACCAGGCCGGCGGCGCCGGCGTCCTTCATCCCCTGCGAGTAGCGGCTGAGATAACTGTCCGCGGTGCCGGCGGTGCGACCGACGACACCCAGCAGATGCGGGCCGACCTTGTCGCGTTCGCTCGTTGCCTCGTGACAGGCCATGCATCTGTTGAAGACCTTCTTGCCGAGAGCGGCATCGCCGTCGGCATGCGCGGCAAGAGCGCCGACGAAGAGGAAAGCAGTTGCAGATGAGATGGCTCGAAGCATGGGAACTCCCCGACGGCTCTGGCTGAGAGGTTTTGAAAATAGGAAGCAGGCCTTAACAAGCGCCGCACGATGACGCGATTGCCGAACGAATGTTGGCTGGGCGGTCGGATGGACGCAACGCGCTGGTCAGGTTTTGATGAAGCCGATGAAATCGTCGGGCAAGACGCGGCCCATTTCCTCTTCCCAATGGCGGCGGCAGAGTGAGACATAGACGTCCTTGCCGATCGCCACCTGTTCACCCTGTTTCGCCACCTTGCCGTCGGCCCCTAGGCGTACCACCATCGTCGCCTTGCGGCCGCAACGGCAGATTGTGCGCACCTCGCGCAGCTCGTCTGATATCGCCAGCAGGGCGCGCGAGCCGGAAAACAGCTTGCCCTGGAAATCGGTGCGCAGGCCATAGCACATGACCGGAATGTTCAGCCGGTCGGCGATGCGGGCGAGTTGCCAGACCTGATCCTCTTCGAGGAACTGCGCCTCGTCGACGAAGACGCAATGCACCGTGGCGTGGTCATGATGCTCGGCGACCCGGGCAAACAGATCGTCGCCGTCGCGGAACATCTCGGCCTCCGTCTCCAGGCCGATGCGCGACGAGATCAGCCCGGTATCGCCCTTGCGGTAGTGGCCGGCGATGAACAGCATCGTCGTCATGCCGCGCTCGCGGTAATTGTAAGAGGCCTGCAACAGCATCGTCGTCTTGCCGGCATTCATCGTCGCATAATGGAAGTACAGCTTGGCCATGCCGTCCTTTTAAGCCGAGTTGCAACAAAGCGGGGAGGGGGAGCGCCTACATTCCACCGGGAAAAGACGACTTCCATCCGTAAAGCGGCGGGCGTGTCGCCGATCGGCCAGTCTGCGCCGTTGTTCGTGATTGCCTTAGTGCTTGAAACCGCAGCAGAATGGTGTTTGGCTGACGGAACAAAGGTGGAGATAAAACCACCACTTCGCTTCACCGAGAACTGAAATGGGAGAATTTCTATGTCGCGCATGAGTTCATTCGTCGCCGGCCTCGGCCTGGCGGCTTTTCTATCCACGACTGGGGCCTTCGCCGGTGATGCGGAAAGCTGCAAGACGGTGCGGCTGTCCGATGTCGGCTGGACCGACATCCAGGCGACTACCGGCGTCGCCTCGGTACTGCTCACGGCGCTCGGTTACGAGCCGCAGGTGATCCAGCTTTCGGTGCCGGTGACCTATGCGTCGCTGAAGAACAAAGACCTCGACGTGTTCCTTGGAAACTGGATGCCGTCGATGACCAACGACATCAAGGACTATACCGCCGAAGGCTCGGTCGAGACCGTCAGCGAAAATCTCAGCGGTGCCGGCTATGGCATCGTCGTTCCGACTTATGTCGCCGATGCCGGTGTCAAGACGCTGACCGACCTCGGCAAGTTCAAGGACAAGTTCGACGGCAAGATCTATGGTATTGAGGCCGGCAATGACGGCAACCGCATCATCCTCGATATGATCAAGGACCCGAAGACCAATCTCGAAGGCTTCGAATTGGTCGAGTCTTCCGAGGCCGGCATGCTCACCCAGGCCGAGCAGTCGATGAAGAACAATGAATGGATCGCCTTCCTCGGCTGGACGCCGCATCCGGTGATGGGCGCCATGAAGATCACCTATCTCGAGGGGATGGGAGATAGCGGCTTTGGTGCTGCCACCGTGCATACCAATGTACGCAAGGGCTACATGAGCGAATGCCCGAACGCCGGCAAGTTCATCGCCAATCTGAAGTTCAACCTGGACATGGAAGGCGAGATGATGGACGCGATCCTGAAGGGCGCCGACGCCAATACCGCCGCCAGCGACTGGCTGAAGAAACACCCTGACGCGATCACCCCCTGGATTGCCGGCGTCACCACCTTCGACGGCGGCGATGCGGCGGCTGCGGTGAAAACGGCGCTCGGAAGCTGACCCGACCATCTGGCATGACGAGACAAGGGGCAGCCACGGTGGAAATGGCTGCCCTTTTTCATATCCTGTGACAAGATGACCGTGCGGCGAAGGACGGCGCCGGCAGAAGAGGGGCTAGATGGATCCGATCTCCAAATTCCTGGTCAGTTACAAGATTCCCATCGGGGCATGGGGGAAGGCGTTTTTCGGCTTTCTCACCGACAATTTCGACACCATCTTCAGGGCTTTTTCCAACAGCCTCAACTTCCTGCTCGACGGCATCGTCGACGGGCTGCTGTTGCTGCCGCCGGTTCTGCTTATCGCGCTGATCGCTCTGCTCGCCTATTTCCTGCAGCGCTCGAAAGGCCTGGCTTTGGCGGTATTCATTGGATTGCTGTTCATCCTCAACCAGAACCTGTGGAAGCAGACGGTGGAGACGCTGGTGCTGGTGGTCGCCGCCGCCGCCGTGTCGATGTCCATCGGCGTGCCGCTCGGCATCTGGGCCGCGCACAAGCCGAAGGTGTATCGCGTCATGCTGCCGGTGCTCGACCTGATGCAGACGCTACCGACCTTCGTCTACCTGATCCCGGTGCTGACCCTGTTCGGCCTCGGCAATGCGCCCGGCCTCATCGTCACCATCATCTTCGTCATTCCGACCTCGGTTCGGCTCACCCATCTCGGCGTCACCTCGGTGCCGAAATCGATCGTCGAGGCGGGCGAGGCGTTCGGCGCCACCAAACGCCAGCTGCTGTGGAAGGTCGAGCTGCCTTCGGCGCTGCCGACCATCATGGCGGGGCTGACCCAGTCGATTATGCTGTCGCTGTCGATGGTGGTGTTCGCCGCCCTTATCGGCGCCGGCGGCCTCGGCACCGAGATCAACCGCGCGCTCGGTTCGCGCCGGATCGACCTAGGGCTTGAGGCAGGGCTGGCCATCGTCGTGCTTGCCATCGTGCTCGACCGAATGACGCGCATCGGCGTGGGAGGCAAGAAATGACCGTCGCCGTCGATTTCAGAAATGTCGACATCGTCTTCGGCGCCGACCAGGCAGGCTCGCTGGCGCTGATCGACAGCGGCGCCACCCGCGCCGAGATCCTCGAACAGACCGGCAACGTACTGGGCTGCGCCGGCGCCAGCCTCACCGTGAACGAGGGCGAGATCTCGGTGCTGATGGGGCTTTCCGGCTCCGGCAAATCGACGCTGCTCAGGGCCGTCAACCGGCTGAACGTCGTCTCGCGCGGCCAGGTGCTGGTCAAGGACGGCGACGGCACGGTCGACGTCGTCACCTGCGACGAGGCGACGCTTCGGCGGTTGCGGCAGAAACAGGTGGCGATGGTGTTTCAGCAGTTCGGCCTGCTGCCGTGGCGCACGGTGGAGGAAAATGTCGGCCTCGGCCTCGAGCTCGCCGGCGTGCCTGAAGCCGAGCGCAAGGAGCGGGTGAACAAGCAACTGAAGCTGGTTCATCTCGACCAGTGGTCGAAGAAATACGCGCACGAGCTTTCCGGCGGCATGCAGCAGCGTGTCGGCCTGGCGCGCGCCTTCGCCACCGAGGCGCCGATCCTGCTCATGGACGAGCCGTTCTCGGCACTCGACCCACTGATCCGGACCAAGCTGCAGGACGAGCTGCTGCAGCTTCAGGCCGAGCTGAAGAAGACCATCATCTTCGTCAGCCACGACCTCGAGGAGGCGCTGAAGATCGGCACCCACATCACTATCATGGAGGGCGGGCGCATCGTGCAGACCGGTGCGCCGGAAGACATCGTGCTGCGGCCCGCCAACGACTATGTCCGCGACTTCATCGCCAATGTGAACCCTCTGTCGGTGTTGACCGCGTGGAACGTCATGCGCGACCGCCGCGACCTCGAACATGGCGAGAACGGCTGGGTGTGGCTCGACCGGCGCAAGACGACGCGCTTCAAGATCGACGAGCATGGGCTGGTGGCGGCGGCCGAGCGCGACGGCAAGCCGGCGGTATGGGTGTCCTGCGCCGATGTCGAAGCCCAGCCGGAGGAGACGGCGCAGGTGTTCTGGGCCAATCCCGGCACCTCGCTGAAGACCGTGATGCTGGCCATGCATCGCTCGCAGACCGCACCGGTGGCGCTGTTCGACGACCAGTCGCGCTTCGTCGGCGCCATCGGCGTCAGGGATGTGCTGAGCGCGGTGCTGCGAAGATAATTTCTCTCCTTGGCGAGAACCGAGACCAAACGCCGGCGCGAAGGAACGCCGGCTTAGCCCGATACCGCAAGCTAAACCGCCAGCGGCAATCTCAGTTCCGTCAACAGGCCGCCATCGGGGTGATTGGACAGGATGACCTCGCCGCCGGCGCCGCGGGCGATGTTGCGGGCGATGGTCAGGCCGAGGCCGAGGCCGCCGGTCTGACGGTTGCGCGACTGTTCCAGGCGCACGAACGAGCCGAACACGGCGTCGAGCTCGGCTTGCGGTATGCCCGGCCCTTCGTCATGGATCGCCAGCGTGATTGTCTTGCCTGACTGACGCAGGCTGAGATGCGCCCTCTTGCCATAGGTCACCGCGTTCTGGACGAGGTTGGTGACGCAGCGCCGGAGCGCGACCGGCCGCGCCATGCAGATCAGGCCGCGCGAGCGCCCGTCTTCATTCTCGAAGGAGACCTCGTCGAAGCCGTCGGCGATCGATGCTACCAGCGACCAGAAATCGATCCTCTCGCTCTTCTCCTCGGTCACCTCGAAAGTGGCGAAGTCGATGACCGAGCTGGCAATGCCTTCGATGTCGGCGAGGTCGTGCGCCAGTGCGGCGCGCACGGACGAATTCCTCAGCAGTTCGAGGCGCAGCCGCATCCTGGTCAGCGGCGTGCGCAGGTCGTGCGCCAGTGCGGCCGCAAGATGCTCTCGGTCCTCGACGTAGGCGCGCAGCCTCGCCTGCATGGCATTGACCGCCTTTGCCGCGGTACGCACCTCGCGGCTGCCGCTCTCAGCGATCGGCGGGCTTTTCAGGTCCTCGCCGATCCGCTTCACCGCGGTCTCCATCATCCGGTAGGGCGCCGTCAGCCGGCGCAGCGACCAGATCGAGGAAGCCACCACCAGCCCGGCGATCAAGGCATAGAGCGGCAGGCTATCGAAGCTCAGTATCGGCCCGGCCGGCGTGTTCGGCTCGGTGAAGTTCAGCCATTGGCCGTCGGCAAAGCGAAGCGAAGCCGTCAGCTTGTCGCTCTGGGCGAAATCGGCCGCCAGCACCAGCAGGTCGCGCTCGACCTGGCCGATATCGGGACCGGCGACCGTCCCACCGGGAGCGTCGGCTTCGTGCGTTGCCGGGTCGCGGCGGACCCGTGCATCGGTGATGCCGAACTTCGACAGCCGACCGACCAATATGTCTTCCAATTCGGCCAGCTCGTCGTCGCCCGCTATCGACGAGGTGACGGCGGGCGTGTCGGAGACGGTGAGCGCATAGGTGGCGTTGAACAGCCCGGAGGCCGTCGCCTTGCGCTGTTCTGGGGTGGCATCATGCATCAGCTGCACCAGGGAGAAGGCGCGGTCGTTCAGCCGATAGAGATCGACGACGTCATTGGCGGCGGCACGGTCGCGCGAAACGATGTAAAGGGTCGCGATCTGGCTGATCAGCAGGCCGGCGATGACGATGAGCAGCACCCAGACCGGCAGCGTTTGCGGCAGGATGCGTCTCATTCGGAGGTCGTCTCAGGCAGGAACTGGTAGCCGCCGCTGCGCACAGTCAGGATCAGTTTCGGCGTTTTCGGGTCGTCCTCCATCTTGCGCCGCAGCCGGCTGACCAGAATGTCGACGCTGCGGTCGAAGCTGTAGCCGCTGTCGCCGCCGGACAGCTCGATCAGCTGCTCGCGGCTCAGTACGCGCTGCGCGCTCTTGACGAAGGTCTGCAGGAGATTGAATTCGGCCATCGTCAGCTCGATCCTGACGTCGCCGGGCGCCA
Source organism: Mesorhizobium sp. M0045 (assembly GCF_040323385.1). Lineage (NCBI taxonomy): Bacteria > Pseudomonadati > Pseudomonadota > Alphaproteobacteria > Hyphomicrobiales > Phyllobacteriaceae > Mesorhizobium > Mesorhizobium sp. M0045. The sequence goes on along the minus strand of NZ_JAMYUY010000008.1, from coordinate 193,054 downwards.
TCAGCCGGCGGCGCGAACAGTCCATCGTCCAGCCGGCGAAATGGTAGATCTGCCGCGAGGCGGCGCGTCGCGGCTCGGCGGCGCCATTGCGTCTCAAGACGGCACGAATGCGGGCGAGCAGCTCGCGCGGATCGAAGGGTTTCGGCACGTAGTCGTCCGCGCCCATCTCCAGCCCAACCACGCGGTCGGTTGTCTCGGTAACCGCGGTCAGCATGATGATCGGCGTCGAATAATTGGCGCGCAACTCGCGGCAGAGCTCCAGCCCGCTCTTGCCGGGCAGCATGACGTCCAGGACGATCAGGTCGACCTGGGCGCGGCGCAGGATGGTCTCCATCTCGGTGCCGTCGGCGGCGACCGATGTATGCAGCCCTCGCTTCTGGAAGAATTCCTGAAGCAGGTCACGAATGCCCTTGTCGTCGTCGACGATCAGTATGTGGGGGTCGGATTTCACAGGAAACCTGTCATTTGTGGATCGCCCAAGCGGTGCTTCGGCCGTCAGCCAGACGATAGAATTCAGGCCATAAGTTGGCCAGTGAAGATCGGCGGCCCGATCCGGGCTGCCCAGAAACAATCCAGAAACAAAATTCTACAATCCGGAAAAACTGCCGAAAAAAATCAAGGTCATAAGTGGTGCCGTGGCGGTCAGGTCATCGGCTGCGACACGCGTTACGGGATTACGGATAGACCAATGCAAAGGTTCTCGATCAGTCTGATGGGTGCGTTGCTTTCCATTTCGCTCGTCACGGCTGCGGTTGAACAAGCCGATGCAAAACTGGCCGATGCAAAGGTGGCCAATGCAAAGGCGGCCGATGCAAAGGTGGCGACCACCCGCAGCGAGCGTTGCATCGATCTGAACCGCCAGTTTGACGAAGCCCTCGAAACCCATGCCGCGGCAACGCAGGTCACCGCGGCGAAAGCACTTCAAAGAAAGGGAAACCGGTTCTGCGCCAACAAGAAACAGGCACAGGGAATCCGGATGCTCGCGAACGCTTTGAAGCTGCTTGGAGTGACACCGATCGATCCCGTTCAGTGACACTCAATCCGATCTGCACAAAAAGGAAGTGAAGCCATGAAAAAGTCTCTCCTCTCCGCCCTCGGTCTTGCCATCGCGCTGGCCGTCTCGATGCCGGTTCTCGGCGCCAGCAGCGCCAATGCCGCGACCACCACCCCGGCTGCGACGACAACGACGACCGCTGCGCCGGCCAAGGCCGTGAAGAAGGTCGCTGCCAAGAAGACCGTCAAGAAGCACAAGAAGCACGCGGTCAAGGCAGCTCCGAAGGCCTGATCAAGCGACAGCTTTCTACCCTATGAGAAGACCGCTCCAGTTGCGATTTGCCTGGAGCGGTCGTCTTTTTTGTTGCGTGCAGACAATGGGGGCAGTCCCGGCCCACACCCCCGTTGAACGCCAGACGGCAGTTCCCACATAGGCACGGACTTTTGAACTGCGCCCGCCGGGAAGCCGCTCGCGCGCGGTTGAATGGACGACCGCTTTTGCCCATGTCAAAATGACCGCAAAGCCGTCGTACGCAATTGCCGGTCCAATGCCTGAAATCACGACAAAACCCCGTACCAGCACGAAGCCGAAAGTCGAACGGCCGAAGCTCTACAAGGTTATCCTGGTCAATGACGATTTCACGCCGCGCGAGTTCGTCGTGACTGTGCTGAAGGCCGAGTTCAAGCTCAGCGAAGACCAGGCGCATAGGATAATGATCACTGCGCACCGGCGCGGCGTCTGCGTTGTCGCCGTCTTCACCAGGGATGTCGCCGAGACCAAGGCGGCGCGGGCGACCGATGCCGGCAAGGCCAAGGGTTACCCGCTGATGTGCACGACGGAGCCGGAGGAGTAGGGCTCCTTTTCCCTTCTCCCCTTGCGGGAGAAGGTGGGCGAGCGAAGCTCGGTCGGATGAGGGGTGTTCCAGGGAACGCCGACGCCTCATTTCTTCCGGCACCCCTCATCCGTCTTGGCGCTTCGCGCCAATCCACCTTCTCCCACAAGGGGAGAAGGAAGGACGGTGCCGCTACCGCCCTTCGCGGTACCACATCGAGCCCATCGTCAGAAGCAGCAGGCCGAGGCCGAGGAAGCCGCCGAACAGCGGCACGCGCGAGACGGCCTTGAGCACGCTGTCGTCGGTGGTGCGCAGGCCGATCCAGTCATTGCCGGAGGCCGCGCCCGACGAACGGACTGGAACGATCGAGGGCAGCGTGACCGTGCTGGTGAGATTGCCAAGTGGCGAGGCCGGAGCCAGCCGGCGAACGCTGCCGCCGGTTGCCTCAGCCGGTGGTTTCAGCCGGTTCTCGGTGGAGACGACATCGGTGAATTCCGGGGCGTTGACCGGCCCGACATGGGCCAATGCCGTCAGGTCGCCATTGCCGACCTGGTAGAGACCGATTTCGCTGGTCTCGACGCTGCCGAGGAAGACACCTGGTTCGGATTTCTCGAGCCTGACGATCAGTGCCTTGCCGGATGGCGTGATGACTTGCGCCGGGCCGGGGTCGTCGCTCATCGTCTGGCGGCGGATTTCAAGCACCATGCCGCGGCCGTCGGCGGTCAGCCGCTCTTCCTCGAGTTCGGGCTCCTTCATCAGCCAGTGGGCGATGCGCCGGTAGAGTTGGACGTGGGGCCCACCGCCCTCGAAGCCGCGCGCCCACAGCCAGCCTTGGTCGGACAGAAGCATGCCGACGCGGCCTTCGCCCTTGCGATCGAGCAGCAGCAGCGGCCGGTTGTCGGCGCCCTTCATCACCACCTCGCCCTCGGGGTTCTCGACTCCGATGGTGCGGAACCAGCGGCTCCAGTGCGGCGGCTCGGTCGCGGAGCCGTCGAGCCCACGCGTTACCGGATGACGCTGGCCTGTATCGGTGAGGCGCGGGTAGAAGGCCTTGTCGATGACCTCGCCGGTCGGCATTGCCGGCAGCGCCGACATCAGCGGCGTGCGGGCGATCGAGCTTTCGCCGGCATATTCGGGGCCTGCCGCGATCAGCAGCGCGCCGCCCTTTTCGACATATTCGGAGATATAGTCGTAATAGAGGATCGGCAGGACGTCGCGGTGCTGATAGCGGTCGAAGATGATCAGGTCGAAATCCTTGATCTTCTCAACAAACAGCTCGCGCGTCGGGAAGGCGATCAGCGACAATTCGTTGATCGGCGTGCCGTCCTGCTTTTCCGGCGGGCGCAGGATGGTGAAGTGCACGAGGTCCACCGAAGCGTCGGATTTCAGCAAATTGCGCCAGGTGCGCTCGCCCGCATGCGGTTCACCGGAAACGAGCAGTACCCGCAGATTTTCGCGAATACCGTCGATCAGCGCGATGGCGCGGTTGTTGGTGTCGGTGAGTTCGCCCGGCTCGTGGTTGATGGCGAGTTCGACAATGTTGCGCCCGGCGCTGGGAATAGTCACCTGCAGCGGCATCGCCTGGCCGATGTTAGCGTGCTCGACCGATACCTGCTCGCCATTGACCGATACGCGGACATCGACCGGGCCGGTGTCGTTGTTGGTGGCGATGACGCGATAGGTCATGTCGAGCGGCTTGCCGACGAGGCCGAAGCGCGGCGCATTCTCGAAGCGAATGCGACGGTCCTTTTCATGCTCGTTGCCGGTAATCAGCGCATGCAGCGGGGCATTGAAGTCGGGTGTGCCGGACGGTGCGTCATGCACCTCGCCATCGGTGATCATGATGGCGCCGCCGATGCGCGATGGCGGCACGTCGCGGAAAGCATTTTCGAGCGAGGAAAACAACCGCGTCTCGGTGCGCTCGTCGGCGGCTTCGGCCTTGCCGGCTTCGACGACACGAACGTCGAACTGCTTGAAGCGGCCGAGACGCTGCTGAAGCCCGGCTAACGCCGCGTCGGTCTGCTTGGTGCGGTCGCCGATATCCTGGCTCTGGCTGCGGTCGACGACGACGGCGACGATGCTTTTCAGCGGCTCGCGCTCTTCGTCGAGGAACACCGGATTGAGCAGCGCCGCAGCCAGGGCAATCAGGGCTGCCAGGCGGAAAATCGCACCGCGCTGGCGAAACCAAAGGCCGGCCAGCGCCAGCAGCAGCAGCGGCACCAGGACCACTGCGAGCAGCGGCCAGGTGATGAGCGGTTCGAAGGAGAGCGACCAGTTCATGGTCTACTGCCCCAGCCGTTCGAGCAGCACAGGGACGTGCACCTGATCGGACTTGTAGTTGCCGGTCAGCATGTACATCATGATGTTGACGCCGGCGCGCAGCGCATAGATGCGCTGCATCGGATCCGAAGGCACCGTCGGCAATAGCGGGTCGCCATTCTCGTCGACCGCCCAGGCGCCGGCGAAATCATTCGCGGTGATCATGATTGGCGAAACGCCGTCGCCGGTGCGCACCGGGCGGTTCTCGGTGTTGCTGGCTTCGAGCGATGCCTCGACCCAAAGCGGGCTGCCGGCAAAACGGCCAGGAAACTCCGGAAGAATGTAGAAGGATTTGGTCAGCACGTGGTCCGACGGCACCGGTTCCAGCGGTGGCACGTTGAGGTTGCCGAGGATGTCGCGCAGCCGCTCCGTAGCCGGGCTGGTCGAATCCGCACCAATGCCATTGGCGAACTGGTCACGGGTGTCGAACAAGACCGTTCCGCCCTGCTGCATATAGGCGTCGATGCGGGCGATGGCGGCCTCGCTCGGCATCGGGGCCGAGGGATCGATCGGCCAGTAGATCAGCGGGTAGAAGGACAGTCCGTCCTTCGAGATGTCGACGCCGGCGGGTGCTCCGGGTTCGAGCGCGGTTTTTTCGATAAGAAAGCGGGTCAGCCCTTCGAGCCCGGCGCGGCTGATCGAATCGACACCCGGTTCGCCGGTCAGCACGTAGGCGATCCGGGTCTTTGAAATGTCCCCGATCGCCTCTGTATCTCCCGGTTTGGCGTCGTCGGCACGCGCGACGTCCGCTTGGCCAATCAAGGCGCCGAGCGCCATCAGCAGGACGGCTGCCGTCGCCGCAGCGCCGGCACGGCGCGGCCGGCGCGACAACAGGCCGCCCATCCAGAATACGGCAAGCGTGTCGAGCACCATCAGCACCAGGGCGGTGGTGACAAGCGGACCTTTGAGGTTGCGCTGCTCGTCGAAGGCATACTGGATGGTGGTGACCGGCACCGTGATTTCAGGCCGGGCCAGCGGCGTGAATGCGCTGTCGCCACCGAGCAGATTGTGAGCGAACACTCCCGTTTCCGAGCCGTAGAGGCCGGGCGGGTTTTCCAGCGTCACCGCCAGCGGGCCGGCGCCGGGCACCAGAGGCCTGGCATCCGGTGTTGGCGGCACCAGCGTGCCGTCGGCAGCGATCATGCGATAGGGTGCCAGCGACGTGGCGGCTGCCTCGGCATTGGCCACCGCCGAGCCCTGGTTGCGCGACAATTGCACGATGCGCCGCAGCATCTCGACGAAGCTGCCGGAGATCGGCAGGTTGGACCACGTCGCCTCGGGGGTGACGTGGAACAGTACGAGGGTGCCCTTGTCCTTCTTCATCCCGGTCACCAGCGGCGTGCCGTCGGCAAGCGTGGCCCAGGTGCGCTCGACAATGTCGGGCGTCGGCTCGGCCAGCACCTGCCTGGTAACGGTGACCTCGGTTGGCGGCGCGAGGTCGGCGAAGGGACCGGTCTTCGGGAATTCGGTGACCGGCTGCGGCGCCGTCCATGACAGCGCGCCGCCAAGCGATCGCTCGCCGGTGCGCAGCCGGACCGGCAGCAGATCGTCGTCATTGCCGGCAGCGGCCAGCCGCGAACCGGCAAAACGCACCAGTGTGCCGCCCTTGTCGACCCAGTCGACCAGCCTCTGCCGCGCCTGTTCCGGAATGGTGCCGACATCCGCCATGACGATCATCGCCGGTTTCTGGTCGAGCAGTTGCGGAATGGCGTCGGCGAGATCGACGCTCGACGGCTCGACGAGATCGGCGAAGGGCTGCAGGGCGCGGCGGATGTAGTAGAGCGGCGACAGCAGCGGTTGCGCCTGATCGGCCTCGGACTGCGACAGCAGCCCGACGCGGCGGCGTTTTGAGCTCTCATCGAGCACGCGGACGGCACCGGCCTGGCGCTCGCCATCGAGCGCGATGTAGGCGAAGTCGTTGCGCAGTTCGAACGGCACCGCCATCGTGCCGGTTGCGGTGGTTCCGCCCGGGGCAAAGGTCAGCGTCGCGTCGGCAATGCGGCGGCCCTTGTCGTCGAACGCGCCGGCCGTCACCTGTGCAGGTGCCGGGTCGCCCGGTGCGCGGATGGCTGTCAGGGCGAAGCCGTCGACCTGGTTGTCGGCGCCGGTCAGGCCGGTCAGCGACAGCCGGTCGGAAACGGCCCAGACAATACGTGCCGCGTTCTTTGACAACAACGTGTTGAAGGCGGCTTCGTCGCCTTGCGCCGCCAAGCCATCGGCGAGCACTGCGACGCTGGCGCCCGGCAGCGAGTCCAGGGCTGATGCGACGCGGGCGTAGACGGCGGGGCGGTCGGTCGGGATCGGCCGCGGCTTTGCCGCGCGCAGCCGGTCGAGCGCGGCAGCGGCATCGAAGGGACCGATCTCGGCATTCGGCTTCTCGGCGGTGAAAGCGATGAGCACCGGCACGCCATTCGAATTGGCATCGGCGATCAGCCGCTCGGCGGTGGCGACCCGCTTGCCCCAGTCGGCGGCACTTGCCCAGTCATTGTCGATCACCAGCGCCAGGGCGGCGCCCTCGGCGGGCAGCTTTTCGCGCGGGTTGAAGACGGGTTCGGCAAGTGCCGCCACGACAAGCGCGGCCATCAGCAGCCTGAGCAGCGTCAGCCACCAAGGGCTCTGCTGCGGCGTTTCTTCGCGCCTCAACACGCGGGCGAGAATCCTGAGCGGCGGAAACACCTCGGTTTGCGGCCTGGGCGGGGTCAGCCGCAGAAGCCACCAGATCACCGGCAGCGCCAGCAGGCCCCACAGCACCATCGGCGCCCCGAAGGAGAGCGGCAGCCAACTCATGCGCGGGCCCTCCCGGCAAAGCTGCCCTCGGCGGTCATCGCCATATGGATGCGCACCAGCGCCTCGGAGGCAAGGCGATCGGTATGGTTGACGGTAAAGCTCCAGCCAAGCCGTTTGCACCAGGCGGCCAGTTCCTGGCGGCGGGCGGCATAAAGCAGGCGATATTCCTCGCCCAGCATTTCGGCGCGGCCGGCGGTCAGCTTGTCGCCGGTCTCAGGATCGGTGAATTCGGTGCGCCCGGCATAGGGGAAGCTTTCCTCGGCCGGATCGGCGACCTCGATCAGATGTGCGCGCACGCCGTGGCGGGCGAGCACGTCCAGCCAGGCCATGGTGTCCTCGACCGGGTCGAGGAAATCGCTGACGAGGACGATGTCGCAGAAGCGGCGAATGCCGGACAGGTCGGGCTTTGCCGGCAGGTCGCCGGCGTGCATCAGTTGCGCCGCGATGCGCTCGGCGCCATTGCGGGCGGTGAACGGGTCGGTCAGGCCGGGCCAGGCAATGCGCTCGCCGCTGCGCGACAAAAGCTCGGCCATGGCCAGCGTCAGCACAAGGGCGCGCGATTCCTTGGAAACGCCGGCTCCGGTCGATTTGTAGAGCATGGAAGGCGAGGGGTCGGCCCACAGCCACACCGTGTGGGCGGCCTCCCATTCACGGTCGCGGACATAGGTGTGGTCGTCGCGGGCGGAACGGCGCCAGTCAATGCGCGAGGAATCGCCTTCGACATAGGGCCGGAACTGCCAGAAATTCTCGCCGATGCCGCGCTTGCGGCGGCCGTGCCAGCCGGCAATTACCGTGTTGACGATGCGGCGCGCCTCGACCAGCAGGTCCGGCACCAACGAAGCCCGCAACCGGCCTCTGGCGAGCGCATCGCGCGTCGCTGCCGGTGCCTGCGCTTCACCGATGCGCGCCATCAAATCCCTTTCGCGAGCTTCGCCACGACGTCGCGAACCGTGGTGCCCTCGGCGCGGGCGGCGAAGGTCAGCGCCATGCGGTGCTGCAGCACCGGCTCGGCCAGTGCGCGGACGTCGTCGACCGACGGCGCCAGCCGGCCGTCATAGAGGGCGCGGGCGCGGGTGCACAGCGTCAGCGCCTGACTGGCGCGCGGGCCTGGGCCCCAGGCGACGTGCTTGTCGGTATCGGCGTTGCCCTGGCCGGGACGCGCAGAGCGCACCAGCTTGAGGATCGCCTCGACGACGCTTTCCGGCACCGGCATGCGGCGGATGAGCGTCTGGATGTCCTTCAGCCGCGCCGGCTGCAGCACGTTTTCAGCCTTGGCATCCTCGATACCGGTGGTTTCCAGCAGGATGCGGCGCTCCGCCTCGATCTCGGGGTAGAGGATGTCGACCTGCATCAGGAAGCGGTCGAGCTGTGCCTCGGGCAGCGGATAGGTGCCTTCCTGCTCCAGCGGGTTCTGCGTCGCCAGAACATGGAACGGTGACGGCAAGTCGTGGCGCACGCCGGCAATGGTGACGTGGTATTCCTGCATCGACTGCAGCAGCGCCGACTGGGTACGCGGCGAGGCGCGGTTGATCTCGTCGGCCATCAGCAGTTGCGCGAAGATCGGCCCGGAAATGAAGCGGAACGAACGCTTGCCGAATTCATCCTGCTCCATCACCTCTGAGCCGAGAATGTCGGACGGCATCAGGTCGGGCGTGAACTGGATACGGCGCGAATCGAGGCCGAGCACGATGCCCAGCGTTTCGACCAGCTTGGTCTTGGCTAGGCCGGGCACGCCGACCAGCAGTGCATGGCCGCCGGCCAGCAATGCGACGAGCGTGCGCTCGACGACGCTTTCCTGGCCGAAGATGACCCGGCCGACGCCGTTGCGAACCCTCGAAATGTCGGCCAGCGCTTTCTCGGCCTGCGCCACCATGTCCTTTTCGCTGATCGGGCTTTCCTTGATCATCACGCTCATGCAGCATCGATCCTTCTGGTTGGAAATACCGCTTGGCACAGTGGGTGCCGCAGAATGCCGCGATTCGGCCTCGCAGGGCGCCTGTCTTTGAATTTAAATCACAGACTTAGGCTGACAAGCGGAACAACAGTGACTATTTCGTGACCATGACGGAAGCCGCAGACAATCGTGAAGAGAGCCTGACGGCCGCGACCGAGGCGCGCGGGCTGCAAGCGCTGGTCTCGCGCGCGACGCGCGCCGGCAAGGGGCCGGCGCCGGTGGAACGCTGGAATCCGGCGTTTTGCGGCGATCTCGACATGGAAATCAAGCAGGACGGCACCTGGTTCTATCTGGGAACGCCGATCGGCCGGATGCCGCTGGTGCAGCTTTTTTCCTCGGTGCTGCGTAAGGACGAGGACGGCAGGACCTACCTGGTGACGCCGGTGGAAAAGGTTGGCATCCGCGTCGCCGACGCGCCCTTCATTGCCGTCGAGATGGACGTGTCTGGCGCGGGCGACGGACAAATCATCACCTTTCGCACCAATGTCGGCGACGTGGTCGAGGCTGGGGCGGGACACCCGCTGCGCTTCGTCGATGAGGACGAGACAGGTGGCCTGAAGCCCTATGTGCTGGTGCGCGGGCGGCTGGAGGCGCTGGTGGCACGGCCGGTGATGTACGAGCTGGTCGAGCACGGCGAAGAGATCGACATCGGTGGCAAGACGATGTTTGCCGTCCGTTCCAAAGGCGAGGTCTATCCAATCATGCCGGCTGAGAAACTGAAACGGCTGAGCGCATGATGGACCGCCTATGATGGATCAGGTGACGCCGTTGGCGTTTTCCGCTGCCGAGTTTCGCCAGCGCGTCGCGGCGCAGCCGCTGGCGCATGCCGGCGACGATTTTGGCGACCACCGCTTCAATCCGGGCCATCCCAGACTGAAGCTGGCCAACGCGCTGCGCGACGCCGCCGTTCTGATCCCGGTGGTCGATCATGGCCATGAAGCCACGGTCCTTTTGACCAGGCGGGCGGAAAAGCTGCGCAACCATTCGGGGCAGGTTGCTTTCCCCGGTGGCACCGTCGATCCAACCGATGCGAGCCCGGAAGCGGCGGCGTTGCGCGAGACATTCGAGGAGATCGGTCTCGATAGGGATTACATCGAGATCATCGGCCGTCTGCCGGACTACGTTTCCGGCAGCGGCTATCGCATCGCCCCGGTGCTCGGGATTGTGCGGCCCGGTTTCAGCCTGACGCTGAATTCCGACGAAGTCGATGCTGTCTTCGAGGTGCCGCTGGGTTTTCTGATGGACCCCGCCAACCACACCAGAGACAGTCGCATGTGGAACGACCTCGAATGGTTCTTTTACGAGATGCCCTATGGCGGCCAGCGCATCTGGGGCGTCACTGCGGGCATCATCCGAACGCTCTATGAAAGGCTCTATTCGTGAGCAATCCTGTGTCGATTGCCGGCAAGGCCGGCTGGCTCGGCGAAAGCCACTTGCAGCGCCTGCTCGCCGCGCTCACCCACGGCGGCGAGGAGGCGCGTGTCGCCGGCGGTGCGGTGCGCAACGCGCTCATCGGCCAGCCGGTCGCCGACATCGACATCGCCACCACGACGGTGCCCGAGGAAACCATCCGGCGTGCCGAGGCGGCGGGCTTCAAGACGGTGCCGACCGGCATCGAGCATGGCACCGTCACCGCGGTCGCCCAGGGCAAGGCCTATGAGGTCACCACGCTGCGTGCCGATATCGAAACGGACGGCCGGCGCGCCAAAGTGTCGTTCGGCCGCGACTGGAAAGCCGACGCTGAGCGGCGCGATTTCACCATCAATGCACTCTATGCCGAAGCCGATGGAACGGTCGTCGATCTGGTCGGCGGTATCGCCGATATCGAGGCGCGGCGGCTGCGCTTCATCGGCGATCCGGAAGCGCGTATCCGCGAGGATTATCTGCGCATCCTGCGTTTCTTCCGTTTCTTCGCCTGGTATGGCGACGGCAGGCCGGATGCCGAAGGGTTAAAGGCTTGCGCCCGGCTGAAGCAGGGGCTCGACCAGCTCTCGGTCGAGCGCGTCTGGTGGGAATTGAAGAAATTGCTGTCGGCGCCGGATCCGTCGCGGGCGCTGCTGTGGATGCGCCAAGCCGGCGTTCTGACCGCCGTTTTGCCGGAAAGCGAGAAATGGGGCATCGATGCCATTCACGGGCTGATCAAGGCCGAGAAGGACCTGGCCTGGGCGCCGGACCCGCTGCTCAGGCTGGAAGCCGTCGTGCCGCCGGATGCCGCGCGCATGAAAACGCTTGCCGAGAGATTGAGGCTTTCCGTGAGCGAGGCAAGCCGCCTGCGGAATTGGGCGATCACGGCTGCCGTCGATCCGAAAACGACCGAAGGAGAGTTGGCGAAAAGGCTTTATTTTGGCGACCGCCAAGGCTTTGTCGATCGGTTGCGGCTGTTGCTTGCTTCCGCTCGAGCCCGCGCGGTCGAAGACAATGACGCACTACTCGAAGCCGGTGGCTTCTCGCGCCTGCTTGCCTTCGCCGAAAAATGGCAAAACCCTGTTTTTCCGCTCAAGGGCGCCGATCTGACGACACTTGGCGCGTCACCGGGGCCAAAGCTTGGTGCAACGTTGAAGAACCTTGAAAAGGAATGGGTCGAGTCCGGTTTTGCGCTCGATCGCGGCGCGCTGCTCAAGCGCGCCGCAGAGGCACTCGAATCCTGACCGTCACGCTGCGTCGCGGACCTTTTCGATGCGCGAGCGGATCGCCTCGATCATCGTCTCGCGAATCACCGTCTCGCCATGCGTCTCGCGCAGATGCTCGACGGCACGGCGCATGACCTCAGCCTCCTCCTCCGCGCGTGTGTGCCACTCGCAGCCGGGTACGAGCGACCCGCAATGGAATTCCTTCATCGGCTTCTCCTCATCTCCTCCTTGGAGCACCGCGCACTGACACGGAAGCTCCACACCTTTGATTGCGCGATCCGGAAACCGCGTCCGGTATCCGGGCTACACGCTGGCCAGGTTAGCATAACACGATCGAATGGTTTTGGTTGCCTTAGAGTGCCGTGCGTCCAAGCCGACACGCGGTGATCGGATTGCGAAAAGGCGGAGCATCGCTGCTCCGCCCTCTTACGCTACCTAGGAGTAAGACCTCGTCTTGCTCCAGCGGGCAGGACATCACTTCACGATCTTGACTGCCTCGGCAATTTTATCCTTGCCGCTCATATCCCACGTGACGCGGACCTTTTCGCCGACCTTCAGGCCAGGATCCTTGAAGGTCTGGGGCAACGTAAAGGTGGCTCCGTTATCCAGAACCAGGCTCATCGCCGTTCCATCAAAGCTTTTGATCGTGCCGGTGGTGTGCTTGACCGCAGCGAATGCGGCAGTACCAGAGGCGAGAACGGCAGCGGCGGCTGCGGTCATAATAAGCTTGCGCATGGCATGCTCTCCTGGAAAATGCGGGCACTGCTTGGGAAAGGTGCCCCATTCAATCATGGGCCGTCCGGTCACGTCGGGTCGCGGCTCTCGGGAGTAAAGAACCGCCGGCGTTTCCCGGCCCGACGCGACAAATAGCCCAATCTTTACAATGGTATATTAGACGAAAAAGATATTTTTTGGCGCGCCTTGCGCCACATTCGCTGTCAAATTCCGGGGATTTGGACCCGATTGCGGCTCACGTCGTGCTCACCGAGATTTTACGGCCATTTCGCTTCTGGCGGCAGGCTGGACAGGATCGAGGCGACATTGCCGCCGGTCTTCAGCCCAAAGATGGTGCCGCGATCGTGAAGCAAGTTGAATTCGACATAACGGCCGCGGCGGATGAGCTGCTCGTCACGGTCGCCATCGGTCCAGTTGTCATTGAAGTTGGCGCGCACCAGATGCCCGTAGACGACGAGAAAAGATCGCCCGACGTCCTGGACGAAGTTGAAATCGGCGTCCCAGCCGCCTTTGTCCTCATCCGAATGCAGCCAGTCGAAGAAGATACCGCCGGTACCGCGCGGCTCGTTGCGGTGCGGCAGATAGAAGTACTCGTCGCACCAGGCTTTGAATTTCACGTGGTCGGCGATCGCCGCGTTCTTCTCGCAGGCAAATTGCATAGCCCTGTGGAAGGCGACCGTGTCGGGGTCGTCCTGGCTGCGGCGGCGGTCGAGCACCGGTGTCAGGTCGGCGCCGCCGCCGAACCACTGGCGTGAGGTGACGACCATGCGCGTGTTCATATGCACGGCCGGCACGTTGGGGTTCCACGGATGGGCGATCAGCGAAATGCCGCTCGCCCAGAAGGACGGGTCCTCTTCGGCGCCCGGCATCTGCTTCCTGAATTCGGGGGAGAACTCGCCATGAACGGTCGAGGTGTGGACGCCGACCTTCTCGAAGACGCGGCCATGCATCATCGACATGATGCCGCCGCCGCCCTTGCCGGCATCGCGTTGCCACGGCGTCTTTTCGAAGCGACCGGGCGACCAGCTGGCCTGCGGCCCCCGCAGGTCCTGCTCGATCTGCTCGAAGCTGGCGCAGATACGCTCGCGCAACGTCTCGAACCACAGCCGCGCCTTCGTCTTCTTCTGTTCGATGTCGGCTGGCAGCCCCGCCGGTATCTCGGGTCGTTGCAAATCCTGTCTCCGGTTGCGGGGCGTACCCCGACAAATGACTCGTCTTTTCCGGCCGCGATCCCTAATCTCTTAGGTGCAAGGGTCAAGTGTGAATGGAGTTGTTTCGTGCGCACCCCGGCAAGACCGCCGCTGGATGGCCTGAAGAAGAGGCTCGACCGTTCACGCGCCGAGAACGCGCGCATGCCGCGCGACGGCTTCCTGCGCGAGACCTTCGTGCTGCCGCGCTCCGACGCTCGTCTCAAGGCGAAGGAATGGTTCGAGCGCTTTCCCAAGCAGGCCTATTGGACCGAGATCGAGAGCTGGTTCGAGCGGCCGGGCGACGTCATCGAATTCACGATCAGGCGGCTGCCGGCGGCGGATTAACGCTCGATCAGCAAGCGTCTCGCGCCCGGCCCTCGGATGCTCAGCCGGTCGCCCTTATTCCGCAGCGGACATTTGTCGATCGACATGCAGCCGCAGCCGATACAGTCGGTCAACCCGTCGCGCAGCTTCTTGAGCTGACTAATCTTCTGGTCGAGCTCGTCGCGCCAAGCCGTCGAAAGCAGGTTCCAATCCTCGCGGGTCGGCGTTCGTCCTTCGGGCAGCGATCGAAGGGCTGTGCCGATCTCGGCCAGCGAAATGCCGACCTCCTGCGCTACCTTGATGATCGCCACACGTCGCAGCACGTCGCGGCCGTAACGCCGTTGGTTGCCTGATGTGCGGTGGCTGCGGATCAGCCCGCGCGCTTCATAGAAATGCAGCGCCGACACCGCCACGCCACTGCGCGTCGCCACCTGGCCGACCGTCAATTCCGTTGCCGCAGCCATCTCCGATTTTCCGCTTGACCTCAAGTTAAGTTGAGCTTGTAGCGAAGAAGCCTCGAAGATGCAAACGGCAGGAGATGGCGATGGGCGTCTGGATGAGAATGACCGGAGAGGACGCAGTGTTGCGTGAGGACGATGCCTTGGTCGCTGCGGCCGGCGATCGCGTACACGTCCTAGCGAAGCTGCCGGATCGCCTCGCCCGCCACCATCGCAACGGAAAGCGCGACGTTGATGCTGCGCGCTCCGGGCTGCATCGGGATGGTCAGGCGCGCATCCGCCGCCTCGTGGACGGCATCCGGCACGCCTGCGGATTCGCGGCCGAACAGGAGAATGTCGTCGCCGGCAAAGGCGAAATCCGTGTAGGCGGCAGCTGCTTTGGTCGACAGCAGCACCAGCCGCCGCTTGGCAAGCTTGCGCCAGTCCTCGAAGGCGTGCCAGTCGACATGCCGGGTGAGCGCCGCCATTTCGAGGTAGTCCATGCCGGCCCGTTTCAGCGCCCGGTCACCGAGCGGGAAGCCTGCCGGTTCGATGATGTCGACGCCGAGACCGAGGCAAGCGGCGAAGCGCAGGATTGTCCCGGTGTTGCCGGCGATATCAGGCTGGTAGAGCGCGATGCGGAGACGGTCGTTCATTTCCGCGTCTTTCTAATAAGTGGCAGATCAGCCACAGAGCTCTCGCGGTTTTGGAAATTCCTGGACTGGCGGGTGGTCATTTTCTGCGAAGTCGGTTATACGGCCAGCATTGTCAACCCGAACCGATGGAGGGGTAATTCATGATGGCCATGCACATCCACCACCTCTCTCGTGGGCTTACCAGCCCGACGGCGGTTTCGGTACGACGATTCTCCTGACCTTCTAGACTTCATCGCACCGATTCCCGCCGAAACCTTTTTCGGCCCTTGAAGGAATCCTGCGATGTTTTTCAAGCTGTGGAAGGGGCTGAACGCCCCACCTGAACGCGCTTCGACCGACGCCACCTTTGCCGCGCCGCGCATGCCCGCCGCCTGGGTTGGTTCACCCTTCTACCTGCATCTTCAACTGGAGGACGGACCGATGTTCGATCCCTGTAAAATACCCGGCTCAAGAAGCCTGCACGAGCGCAAGACCGCGACCTGGGCGCTTTTGATCGGCGAGACCCACTCGTCGGCGGTTCACGCCGAGACCCGCCGGCGTCCGCATCGCGGCATGCTGCCGGACGTCGATTTCTCGCGCGCCGTTCCGGACCATAGCCGGCCGTCGCTGGTGCGCCGGATCATCAGGCTGATCCGACCTGGTGCAAAAACCGGCGCGAAAATCCGGATCGTCAAAACGTCATCAGCATCGTCAACCGAGACTGTCGGCGAAAGGCCCGCGACAACCTATATAGCGCGAAGCAGGGCCGGCGAGGCGGACGATACCGTATCGCCGGTCCTTGACGCCCTGCGGTCTGGGCACCTCGTCCGTTCGCGTGCCGCGTGAGCGGGAAATTGTGAGCATCACTATGTTTAGCTGGTTTGAAAAAAGGCTCGATCCGTTCCCTGCCAAGGAGCCGGTCGAGCCGCCGCGGACACTGATCGCCTTCTGCGTGCATTACACGCGCGGCGCATGGCCCTACATCGCTCTCGATGCGGTACTGGTGACGGCCATCGCCCTTGCCGAGGTGTGGATGTTCGGCTTCATGGGCCGGATCGTCGACTGGCTGTCCGGACAGAATCGCGAGACGTTCCTGCAGACCGAAGGCTTGAAGCTGGCCGGCATGGCCTTCATCGTGGTTTTCGCGCTGCCGGCAACGGTCTGGTTCCATTCGCTGCTCAACCAGCAGACGCTGATGGGTAATTATCCGATGCGTATCCGCTGGCAGGTGCATCGGTACCTGCTCAAGCAGTCGATGAGCTTCTATCAGGACGAGTTTGCCGGGCGCATCGCGACCAAGCTGATGCAGACAGCGCTCGCCGTGCGCGAGTGCGTGATCAAGCTCATCGATGTGCTCAATTATATCGTCGTCTATTTTCTCGGCATGCTGTTCATTGTCGGCTCGGCAGACTGGCGGCTGGCTGCGCCGCTTGCCGTCTGGCTTGCCGGCTATGTCCTGCTGTTGCGCTATTTCATCCCGCGACTGGGCAAGGTCGGCGAGGAGCAGGCCAATGCGCGCTCGACCATGACTGGCCGTGTCGTCGACAGCTACTCCAATATTCAGACGGTCAAGCTGTTCTCGCATGCGCGGCGCGAAGCATCCTTCGCCAAGGACGGTATGGCCGGCTTTCTCGACACCGTTTACCGATCGATGCGGTTGGTGACGCAACTCTACGGCCTGCTCTATGTCCTGAATTCGCTGCTGTTGTTTTCGGTCGCCTCGATCTCGCTGTGGCTGTGGCTCGGCCAAGCCGTGACGATCGGCGCTGTCGCCCTGGTCATCGGCCTCGTGCTGCGGCTCTGGGGCATGTCGCAATGGATCATGTGGGAGATGTCCACGCTGTTCGAAAATATCGGCACGGTGCAGGACGGCATCGCCTCGATCTCGCTACCGCGCCTCGTCGAAGACCGGCCTGGTGCCAAGGATATTGCCGTGACCAAGGGCGAGATCCGTTTTGAGGACATCCGCTTCCACTACGGCAAGCAGAAGGGTGTGATCGAAAGCTTGTCGCTGACGGTGAAGCCGGGCGAGAAGGTCGGCATTGTCGGTCGATCGGGTGCCGGCAAGTCGACGCTGGTCAATCTTCTATTGCGCTTCTACGACCTCGAAAGCGGCAAGGTCCTGATCGACGGCCAGGACATTGCGGCAGTGACGCAGGACTCGCTGCGGGCCCAGATCGGCATGGTCACGCAGGACACCTCGCTGCTGCATCGCTCGGTACGCGAGAACATCCTCTATGGCAGGCCGGACGCCAGCAACGAGATGCTGATCGAGGCGGCGCGGCGCGCCGAGGCGCTGGATTTCATTGCCGGCTTGTCGGATTCGAACGGCCGCAAGGGTTTCGACGCGCATGTCGGCGATCGCGGCGTCAAATTGTCCGGCGGCCAGCGGCAACGCATAGCCATAGCCCGTGTCATGCTGAAGGACGCGCCGATCCTCATTCTCGACGAGGCGACCTCCGCCCTCGATTCCGAGGCCGAGGCGGCCATCCAGGAGAATCTCTACAAACTGATGCAAGGCAAGACCGTCATCGCCATTGCGCACCGGCTGTCGACGATCGCGGCCATGGACCGGCTCGTGGTCATGGACAAGGGCCGAGTCATCGAGGAAGGTTCGCATGAGGAACTCGTTGCCAAAGGCGGGCTCTACGCCCAGCTCTGGCAACGTCAGTCGGGCGGATTCCTGCTCGACGACGCGCCTTCTGCCAACGATGCGGCCGCCAACGATGCAATCGCCAAGGGTGAAGCCGCCGAATGATGACTGCCATCTACCGCTGGTTCGAGAACTGGGTCTATCCATTCCGGGAGCCCGCGGACCTTCGGCCACCTGCCGGCGTCAGGGGTTTCCTCTGGCATTATGTCGGGCAGGCGAAGATCGCCTTCTTCGCCATGCTGGTGATCGGCGGCATCGCACCGCTGGTCGAAGCCGGACTGTTCTATTTCGTCGGGCGGCTGGTCGACATTCTCGACCAGCTTCCCGGCGAACGCAGCTGGCACGCGCTGTGGACTGCCGCCGGCCCGGAACTTGTCTTCATGATCGCGGTGGTGCTGGTCATCCGCACCATTGTCGTCGGTCTGTCGGCGCTGGTCGACGAGCAGACGATCACGCCGGGTTTCTATAATCTGGTGCGCTGGCAGGCGCATCGCCA
Source organism: Mesorhizobium sp. M0045 (assembly GCF_040323385.1). Taxonomy (NCBI): domain Bacteria; kingdom Pseudomonadati; phylum Pseudomonadota; class Alphaproteobacteria; order Hyphomicrobiales; family Phyllobacteriaceae; genus Mesorhizobium; species Mesorhizobium sp. M0045. The sequence continues at coordinate 175,068 of NZ_JAMYUY010000008.1, read as the reverse complement.
TGTCTCGCGCCAATCCTACGCCTTCTTCCAGAACGACTTTGCCGGGCGTATCGCGACCAAGGTCTGGCAGGCGGGACAGGCGACCGGCGATCTGATGGAAAGCTTCATCGAGGTCGTCTGGTTCATGGTCGTCTATACGGTGACGACGCTGGCGCTGGTCGCCGGGCTCGATCTCCGGCTGGCGGTGCTGGTGGTGATCTGGATTACCGCCTTCGGCTTGCTGGCCAGGCGCTATTTGCCGGCAATCCGCAAACATGCCGAAGCGACCGCCGAAGCCGGCTCGATGATCACCGGCCGCCTTGTCGATTCCTATTCGAACGTACAGACGCTGAAACTGTTCTCGGCCGATGGCGACGACCACTACATCAGGAACGGCTTCGACATCTATCTCGACGCGCTGCGCCCGTTCACCCGCCGGCTGACAGGCGTGCGCATGGCGCTGACGATGCTGTCGGGCATCATGATCACGGCGATCGCCTGCTTCGCCGTTTATCTCTGGGTCGAGGGTTCGATCACAGTCGGCGCCGTGGCCTTCACGCTGTCTTTGGTGCTGCGGCTGAACATGCTGCTCGGCCGGCTGATGATGCAGCTCAACGGCATCTTGCGTAACCTCGGCGTGCTGGAAAACTCCAAGGCGCTGATCTCGCAGCCGCTCGGCCTGACCGATGCGCCGGACGCGAAAGAGCTTGTCGTCGGCGGCGGGCGCATCGACGTCAGCAATGTCGAGTTCCACTACGGCAAGGGGTCCGGCGTGCTCAACGGCATCGACCTCGTCGTGCGGCCGGGCGAAAAGGTCGGCCTGGTCGGCCCGTCCGGCGCCGGCAAGACGACCTTGGTCAATCTGATCCTGCGCCTCTACGACCTCGAGAGCGGCAAGATCACCATTGACGGGCAGGACGTCTCCAGGGTCACGCAGAATTCGCTGCGCGCCAATATCGGCGTCGTCAGCCAGGATACGGGACTTTTCCACCGCTCGCTGCGCGACAATATCAAGCTCGGCATGCCGGAAGCGACCGACGCCGAGGTGGTCGCGGCAGCGAAGAAGGCCGAGGCGCACGAGTTCATCCTCGGTCTGCGCGACAATCGTGATCGTATCGGCTACGAGGCCTATGTCGGCGAGCGCGGCGTCAAGCTCTCCGGCGGCCAGCGCCAGCGCGTGGCGATCGCCCGCGTCTTCCTCAAGGATGCACCGATCCTGGTGCTCGATGAGGCCACCTCGGCGCTCGATTCCGACGTCGAGGCGGCGATCCAGGAAAATCTGGCAAGGCTGATGGAAGGCAAGACGGTCATCGCCATCGCGCATCGGCTGTCGACCATTGCGGCACTCGACCGGCTTGTGGTGCTCGACGAGGGCCGCATCGTCGAGCAAGGCACGCATGACGAGCTGGTCGGGCTCGACGGGCTCTATGCCAGGCTGTGGAAGCGGCAGTCCGGCGGCTTCCTGTTCAACGAGGAGAGCGCGCTGGCCGAGACCCGGCCGGCGGAGTAGTTTCTAAAAACCGGAGTAGACCATGGCGGTGAGAATGCCATCGAATTTCGGACGGTCCGGCGCGCAGGAGAGCGCGTTGGACCTGCTTGGCCATGAAATCCTCGGCGAGAAGGCGGCCGCGCTCGGCCGCGCCGGCCGGCGCGTCGAGGAAACATTGACCAGGCTGCGCGAGAATTGCGACAGTGTCGACCGTGCCCGGCTGCTCAGGGATGCAGCCGAAGCGGTGCACGGGTATTTCATCCAGCGCGAACTCTGCGGCCTGCGCAAGCACGACGCGGTGATCCGGGAATACAACATTCCCAAGGCCGTGCTGGCCAGGCTCGGCGCCAGCGGATGACCCGAACCGGAACTGGTTCGGGAAGCGTTATTCCAGCCACTCGGTGATGAAGCTGCCGTTCTCGTGTATGTCGGTGGTTTCCAGCGGGCCTGGCCCGAGATTGGTGAATTTGTGCGGCGTGTTCGGCGGCACGACCAGGATCTGGCCGGCTGTGGCCTCGATCTGCCGGTCGCCGACGGTGAACAGACCGGTCCCGGTTCGGATGATGAAAATCTCGCAATAGGGATGGCTGTGCAGCCTCGGGCCGCCGCCGGTCTCCGGCAGGTAGTTAAAGATCAGGCAACTGCTGGAACCGTAAGGCCCGCATTGCAACTCGCCTTGCCAGTGGTCGGGCAACTGGTCGGGCGCTTTGGCCCATTTGTCGCGGTCGATGACATGCGCCATGGGGCGAGGATAAACCGGGCGAGCGTCCGCTGTCGAGGTGAACGCAGCCATTTGGTTTTGCTGCTGTTTTCCAATCGTTCAGCTGGGCAAATTATGCCCCCGCGACAATCTGCCCTTGTGCCTTCGCCCGTCTGGACAAAAACAGGCTTCACGCATAAACCCAAGTCCCAAATGCCGGAGGAATTCGCTAGCCTGTTCGCCATGCGCTGTCGGGCCGGCGCGATTGAGCAGGGAACAAGCTCGGCCGCCGGTACGGAAGAGGCGAAAGGATCAGGCACCGTGAGCGCAACCGACACCCAGGATCCCAACCGTCGTGATTTTCTCTACGTCGCCACCGGCATGGCCGCGGTGGTCGGCGCGGGCGCCGTTGCTTGGCCGTTCATCGACCAGATGCGTCCGGATGCCTCGACGCTGGCGCTTGCCTCGGTCGAGGTCGACGTCTCGTCGTTGACGCCAGGAATGTCGCTCGTCGTGAAGTGGCGCGGCAAGCCGGTAGTCGTGCGCAACCGCACCGAAAAAGAGATGAAGGACGCCGAGGCGGTCAATCTCGCCGAGCTCAAGGACCCAATCGCCCGCAATGCCAACCTGCCGGCCGACGCGCCGGCGACCGACGCCAATCGAACCACGCCGGGCAAGGAAGCCTGGATGGTGATGGTCCAGGTCTGCACCCATCTCGGCTGCATCCCGCTCGGCCAGGAAGGCGATTTCGGCGGCTGGTTCTGCCCATGCCACGGTTCCGTATACGATACCGCCGGCCGCATCCGGAAGGGGCCGGCACCCGAGAACATGGCAGTACCGGTGTTCCAATTCGTTTCCGACACCAAGATCCGTATCGGCTGAGGCAGGGGATATTTCCATGAGCGAGGGACACTCGACCTATACGCCCAAGTCCGGCATCGGACGCTGGTTCGATTCGCGCATGCCGCTGCCGCGGCTGGTCTATGACAGCTTCATCGCCTATCCGGTGCCGCGCAACCTGAACTATGCCTGGACCTTCGGCGGCATCCTTGCGCTTATGCTGGCGGCGCAGATCCTGACCGGTATCGTGCTGGCCATGCACTATGCGGCCGACAGCACTCTCGCCTTCGATTCGGTCGAGAAGATCATGCGCGACGTGAATTCGGGCTGGCTGCTGCGCTATCTCCATTCCAACGGCGCGTCGTTCTTCTTCGTCGCCGTCTACATCCATATCTTCCGTGGCCTCTACTACGGCTCCTACAAGGCGCCGCGTGAGCTGCTGTGGATCCTCGGCTGCATCATCTACCTGCTGATGATGGCGACCGGGTTCATGGGCTATGTGCTGCCCTGGGGCCAGATGAGCTTCTGGGGCGCCACCGTCATCACCGGCTTCTTCACCGCCATTCCGCTGGTCGGCGACTGGATCCAGCAGCTTTTGCTCGGCGGCTTCGCGGTCGACAATCCGACGCTGAACCGCTTCTTTGCGCTGCACTACCTTTTGCCGTTCATGATTGCCGGCGTCGTCGTGCTGCACATCTGGGCGCTTCACGTCGTCGGCCAGAACAATCCGACCGGCATCGAGGTCAAATCGAAGACCGACACGCTCGCCTTCACGCCTTACGCAACCATAAAGGACGGGTTCGGCATGATCGTGTTCCTGTTCGTCTTCGCCTATTTTGTGTTCTACCTGCCGAATTATCTCGGCCATCCCGACAATTACACCGTGGCCAACCCGCTGAAGACGCCGGCCCACATCGTGCCGGAATGGTACTTCCTGCCGTTCTACGCGATCCTGCGCGCCATCACCTTCAATATCGGGCCCATCAACTCCAAGCTCGGGGGCGTGCTCTGCATGTTCGGCGCGATTGTCATGCTGTTCCTGGTGCCGTGGCTCGACACCTCGAAGGTGCGCTCGGCAGTCTACCGGCCCTGGTACAAGCTGTTCTTCTGGCTGTTCGTGGCCGACGCCGTCCTGCTCGGCTGGCTGGGCTCGCAGCCGGCCGAGGGCAGCTATGTATTCATGGCGCAGATGGCGACGCTGTTCTATTTCGCCTTCTTCCTGGTAGCGCTGCCGGTGCTCGGGCTGATCGAAAAGCCGCGACGGCTGCCGAATTCGATCACCGAGGCGGTGCTCGAGAAGAACAAGGGCGGCGGCGGACATCCTGCCGGTGCCACGACCGCGCCGGAAACCAAGGGCTGAGCATGATCCCGAAAAGTGGAAACCGGTACTCGGACAAGGTCATGCTCGAGACGATGACAGCGCGTCAGAGAATCTCAAGGGGAATTGGCATGAAAAAGATTCTCTCCTCGCTGGCGCTGCTTGGCCTTGTGGCCGCGGGCATGGGTGCCGCAAGCACTGGAGCCAGCGCCCAGGAAGAGGCGCACAATGAGGCGGCGCCGACGCATTTCCCGATACACGAACCGAAGGAAATGGACTGGAGCTTCGCCGGGCCATTCGGCACGTACGACAAGGCCCAGCTGCAGCGCGGGCTGAAGGTCTACAAGGAAGTCTGCTCGGCCTGCCATTCGATGAATTTGGTGGCGTTCCGTACGCTGGAAGGCCTTGGCTATTCGGATGCGCAGATCAAGACGCTGGCGGCCGAATATACGATCCATGACGGCCCGAACGATGCCGGCGACATGTTCGACCGTCCCGGCAAGCCGTCCGACCATTTCCCGGCGCCATTCCCCAATGTCGAAGCGGCAGCGGCGGCAAATGGCGGCGCAGCACCGCCCGACATGTCGCTGCTGGCCAAGGCGCGCGGGGTCGAGCGCGGCTTCCCGCGCTTCGTGTTCGACATCTTTACGCAATATGCGCAGGGCGGCCCCGACTACATCCACTCGCTGCTGACCGGCTACGACCAGCAGCCGCCGGCTGGCATGGTCATACCGGAAGGCACGCACTACAATCCGTACTTCCTGTCCGGCGTGTCGCTGAAGATGCCGAAGCCGCTCTCCGACGGCCAGGTTACCTATGATGACGGCGCGCCGCAGACTGTCGACCAGTACTCGCGCGACGTGTCGGCCTTCCTGATGTGGGCGGCCGAGCCGCACCTCGAGGACCGCAAGAAGACCGGCTTTCGCGTGCTGGTCTTCCTGCTGCTGTTCGGTGCGCTGGTCTACCTGACCAAGCGCAAGGTGTGGGCCGGCGTGGCGCACTGAGCCCTGCGATATACGAGAATGCGAGGGCGTCGAAAGGCGCCCTTTTCATTGCAGGCATGTCGATTGATCGCAGCCGACGCTGAGCAAGGCCCTTTGCCGGACAATTTTCCGTCAGGTATCACATGGCGGTAGCCGGACTTGGCGGCGCCGGGTTACGATTGGCCCATTCCTTTCACGCCTTCAGCCGAATCTGAATAGCCCGGAGAGCCGCTCGATGAAATCCTCGCTCGAAGAGACGCTGCTTGCCGCGATCCGCACCATTCCGGATTATCCCAAACCCGGCATCCTGTTTCGCGACATCACCACGCTGCTCGGCAATGCGCGGGCCTTCCGCCGCGCCATCGACGAACTGGTGCATCCCTATGCCGGCCTGAAGATCGACAAGATCGCCGGCATCGAGGCGCGCGGCTTCATCCTCGGCGGCGCCATCGCCCACCAGCTCTCGGCCGGCTTCGTGCCGATCCGTAAGAAAGGCAAGCTGCCTTACGAGACGGTGCGCGTCGCCTACAGCCTGGAATACGGGCTGGACGAGATGGAGATGCACAAGGACGGCGTTTCTCCAGGCGAGAAGGTAATCCTCGTCGATGATTTGATCGCCACCGGCGGCACGGCCGAGGCGGCCGTCAAGCTATTGCGGCAGATCGGCGCCGATATCCTCGCCGCCTGCTTCGTCATCGACCTGCCGGACCTTGGCGGCCGAGAGAGGTTAGAGGCGCTCGGCGTACCGGTGAGGACGCTGATCGGGTTTGAGGGGCATTGAGCGTTTCTTCCTTCTTTCCTGTGGGAGAGGGGAAGAACTCCGCTCACTCCACCTTCACCAGCACGGCACTTTCGAATTCGATGACCTTGTCGCCGGTCGAATCGAAGGCCTCTGAGCGGAGCGTCAGCAGCCGCCAGCCCGGTCGCGAGGCGATGGGGCGATGGGCCAGCGCGGTGCGGGTGAAAGTCACGGTTTCCCCGGCATAGACAGGTTTGGGCCATTTGAGGTTCTTGAAGCCGGGCGAGGGACCGAATTCCGGCACCGGCCCGGGGCCGGGCCAGCGGGCGACCTCTGCCTCCATGCCAGCCTGGAGGTTCAATTTCATCCAGGTGGCGGCGGTGTGCCAGCCCGAGGCGCAGAGCCCGCCGAATATGCTGTTCCTCGCCGCCTCTTCGTCTATATGGAATATCTGCGGGTCGTATTTGCGGGCGAACGCCTTGATCGCCTCCGGTTCGAATCGATGTGAACCGAGCGTGACGGTGATACCGATGCAGAAGAATTCGTCGAGGCTCACGCACTGCCCTCGCGGGTGAGGAACATGACGGTGTTTTCGAGCTCGAAAACACCTTCGCCGCGCTGGTTGAACAACTCGCTGCGCATAGTCACCAGGCCAAGGCGGGGCTTCGATCTGGACAGTCGCTTGGCAAGGACGGTGGTGCTGCCGCTCAACAGGTCACCGGCCAGGACCGGCCGTTTCCATTTGACCTGGTCGACGCCTGGCGCGCCCTGGGAGGTCGAGTCGAGCAGGAAGGCATCGCACAGCATGCGCATGAACATGGCGCAGGTGTGCCAGCCCGAAGCCGCCAGCCCGCCGAGGATGCTGGCCTTGCCCGCGGCCTCGTCGAGATGCATCGGCTGGGCATCGAACTCGTCGGCGAATTCTATGATTTCAGCGGCGCTTACCAGCTTGGTGCCGAGGTCGAGCGAAGCGCCCTCGACAAAATCCTCATAAGCCCAGGTCTTTGTGGTCATGGTCTGGAATCCTGTTCAGGATTGTACAATCGCTACGCGTCGGGTCCCGGATGCAGGCAGGGCGGCATTTGGTCAAGCAATTTCTGGTGCGCCAGCCTGCTGTGCCCAAGCCGTAGCGCGCATTGACGACCCTATAGCCAGCCGCGACGGCGGAAATACCAGAAGGGCAGGATTGCCGAAAGCACCATCATGCCGATGGCGAAGGGATAGCCAAAGTGCCATTTGAGCTCAGGGATGATGTCGAAATTCATGCCGTAGATTGAAGCGACAAGCGTCGGCGGCAGGAAGATGACAGCGGCGACGGAGAAGATCTTGATGATGGCGTTCTGCTCGATCGAGATCATGCCCAGCGTCGCGTCGAGCAGGAAGCTGATCTTCTGCGACAGGAAGGTGGCGTGGTCGGCAAGCGACAGCACGTCGCGCGACAACGTTTTGATGCGGGCGCGGGTATCCTTGCTCATCTTGGTCTGAGTGGAGGCATGGGCGAGGAAGCCGGCAAGGCGCTGCAGCGAGATCAGGCTGTCGCGGACCGAGGAGGCGAGGTCCTCCTTGCGGCCAATGCCTTTCAACAGTTCCTGGAAGTCACGGTTGCGCTTGGAAACTTTGGTCGAGCGTGCCTCGAATATATCGCGCGAGATCGCCTCGACGTCGCGGCCGGCGCGCTCCAGAATGTCGGCGAGGCGGTCGACGATCGCCTCCAGCAGGCCAATCAGGATGGTGTCGCCGCTGGTGCAGCCGGTCGCCACCTTCTCGGCGCGCAGCGGAAAGGTCTTGAACGCCTTCGGCTCGTGGTAACGCACGGTGATCAGCCTGCTGCCGGCGAGCACGAAGGTGACCGGTGACATCAAGGGATCATCCAGTTCGGTCTGAGCCGGCAGAATGGCAGTCATGAAGTAGGCGCCGTCCTCGACGTAGAGACGGCTCGAGATCTCGATCTCCTCCATCTCTTCCCGGGTCGGAACGGCAATGCCGAGCCAGGTCTCGATCGTGGTCTCTTCTTCCTTTGTCGGGCTGAGAAGGTCGACCCAGACGACAGCATCGCTGTTTTGCAGGAGATCATCGACAAGGCGCAGGCGATCATTGTCGACGACGAAGGCCTTGATCATCGCCGGTCTCCCTTGCTGTTGCTAAAGAGGGTTTCGTTCGGAAGGGGCGCGTCACTCAGATCGCACTGACATGGCCATGTGAGGCTCGAGACCAGCGCAGAGGCCCCTTAGACCGGGCGTGACGTGCCGTCAAGCAGCGGCAAGACGCCGCCGCGATGCCTGTTATGAAGTTGTGACCGAGCAGCAGCCATTGTGGAGGCCGGGCGGTTCTCGCCGGGTCAGGTGTTGAACTTGAACAGCATGATGTCGCCGTCCTGGACGACATACTCCTTGCCTTCGTCGCGCGCCTTGCCGGCCTCCTTGGCCGCTACTTCGCCGCCTAGCCTGACGAAGTCGTCATAGGCGATGGTCTGGGCGCGGATGAAGCCGCGCTCGAAATCGGTGTGGATGACGCCTGCCGCTTGCGGCGCCTTGGCACCCTTGTGCACGGTCCAGGCGCGCGTCTCCTTGGGGCCGACGGTGAAATAGGTGATGAGCTGCAAAAGCTCGTAGCCGGCGCGGATCACCTTGTTCAGGCCGGGTTCGTCCAGGCCGAGCGTTGCCAGGAATTCCATTTCCTCTTCGTCCGAGAGCTGGGCGACTTCGGCCTCGATCGCCGCTGAAATCACGACAGTGCGGGCACCTTGCGCGGCGGCCATCTTCTCGACCACCCTGGTATGCGCGTTGGCGGTGGCGGCGTCGGCTTCCGCGACGTTGCAGACGTAAAGCACCGGGTGTGAGGTCAAGAGATTCAGCCCCTGCAGGATGCGCAGATCCTCACCCGAGATGCCGTTGAGCAGGATGCGGGCGGGCTTGCCGGCCTGCAGCAGTTCGAGCGCCGCTTCCATCATCGGAAGTACGGTCGCTGCTTCCTTGTCTTTGCCGGCGGCACGCTTGCGGATCTGCACGATGCGGCGCTCGAGGCTGTCGAGATCGGCAAGCATCAATTCGGTCTCGACGGTCTCGGCATCGGCGACAGGATCGATGCGGCCCTCGACATGGGTAATGTCGTCATCCTCGAAGCAGCGCAACACATGGACGATGGCGTCGACCTCACGGATGTTGGCGAGGAATTGGTTGCCAAGCCCTTCGCCTTTCGAGGCGCCACGCACCAGGCCGGCAATGTCGACGAACGAGATGCGGGTCGGGATGATCTCCTTCGACTTGCCGATCGCGGCGATCTTCTGCAGGCGCGGGTCGGGCACCGCCACCTCGCCGGTGTTCGGTTCGATGGTGCAGAACGGATAATTGGCGGCCTGTGCCGCCGCCGTTCTCGTCAACGCATTGAAGAGCGTCGACTTGCCGACATTGGGCAAGCCAACGATGCCGCATTTGAAACCCATTTTTGTCTGGTCCTATCGGGAAATCGAATTTGATCAGGGCTATGGGCGAAAGCGCCGATGATCGTCAAGCCCTGAGCACTTATGCCCGCGGCGCTGACGGCGCCATGGCTTAGTCCTTGCCGCCAAAAAGCTTCTTCAGCATGGCCGCCATCGGGCCGGTTTCGGGCAGCTTGGCCGTCGGCTGCTGCGGCCGCGCCTGGCGGACGTGGCTTTGTGCCTTTGGCGCCTTGGGCGGCAGGCGGTCGTCGTCGCCCGTCGGCGTGAGCTTGTCGCGCAGGGCCAGCGTCACGCGGTTCATGAAGGAATTGTCGTCGCCCTCGGCAAGCAATCCGGCACCGTCGGCGATTGCGTCGAGCAGCACGTCCAGCCATTCGCGGTCGGCCTTGGCGAAATCGCCGAGCACATGGCCATGCACCATTTCCTTGACGCCGGGGTGGCCGACGCCGATGCGCACACGGCGAAAATCCTTGCCGACGTGCTGGTCGAGCGAGCGGATGCCGTTGTGGCCGCCGGAACCGCCACCGACCTTGACGCGCACCTTGCCGGCAGCAAGGTCGATCTCGTCATAAAAGACAGTCAGCGCCGAAGGGCCGAGCTTATAGAAGCGCAAGGCTTCGCCGACCGACTGGCCGGACAGGTTCATGAAGGTCTGCGGCTTGATCAGGATCACCTTTTCGCCGGCAAGCGTGCCTTCGGCGATCAGACCCTGGAATTTCTTCGACCAGGGCGAAAAGGAATGGCGGCGGGCGATCGCGTCCGCCGCCATGAAGCCGACATTGTGCCGGTTGCTGGCGTATTTCGCGCCCGGATTGCCGAGGCCTGCAAAGACAAGCATCGTCGCCTCCGGGCGGGAAGGGGTTACTTCTCTTCGGCGGCAGGAGCCGCTTCGGGCGCAGCCGCTTCAGTCGTCTCTTCTACCGCCTCCGGCTTCATCGCCGAGGAGCCGGCAATGGTCGCGATGGTGAAGTCGCGGTCGGAGATCACCGGCTTGACGCCGGCCGGCAAGGTGACGGCCGAAATGTGGATCGAATCGCCGATATCGGTGCCGGTGAGATCGATGGTGATGAAATCCGGGATCGCATTCGCCGGGCAATGGAACTCGACCTCGTGGCGCACGATGTTGAGCACGCCGCCGCGCTTGATGCCGGGCGACTTGTCTTCATTGATGAAGTGCACGGGCACGTCGACATTGACTTCGGTGTCCTTGCCGATGCGCAGGAAATCGACGTGGACCGGAAAATCCTTGACCGGGTCGAGCTGAAAATCCTTGGGCAGAACCTGGATCTTGTTGCCGTCGACGTCGATCGTGGCGACCGTGGTCAGAAACCCGCCGCCATGGATCTTGTAGTAGATGTCCTTATAGGTCAGCGCAATTGCCAGGGGAGGCTGCTTGTCGCCGTAAATCACTGCAGGCACTTTACCGTTGCGGCGAACTGCACGGGCGGACCCCTTACCGACCTGTTCGCGCGCTTCGGCCTTGAGCTCGTAAGTATCGTGGCTCATGGCATTTCCTTTCGCGTTGTTCTGGAGCGTTCGCGGCCAGCGTGGCTGGGCCGTAAACGTCGAAAGCCGCCGGGTGGGGCGGCCTTCCGCCGCGTTGCCTCCAAGGGTGTCTACGCGGGTGGCGGCTCTATAGCGGAAGGCGGCGCGAGGTGCAAGCCAAAGGCAGGTATGGGGCAGCATCTCACTGAATTTCGGCTTTGCGCCCTTGGCGGACGTTCAGTTGACAAATCTTCCGCACAGGCGCGACTTACACGAGACACGACATCTTCGTCATCGCCACGCCAAGTGTTGTCATGTTCGATTTGTCAAGCCTGAGAGCAAGCCGTACTGGAAAGCGAACCGTTTACTGATTTCACGAAGTACAATGGGGTGACAGTCAGAGGGGAACGCAATGACGAGCGCAACGGACATTCTTGATGCCGTCGTCATCGGTGCCGGCTGGGCGGGGCTAGGTGTCAGTCATGCGCTGATGCAGCGCGGCTTACGTCACAGAGTGCTGGAGCGACATCGCATCGGTGAGACCTGGCGGACCCAGCGTTGGGACTCATTTCGGATAAATACCGCGAACATCCAAACGGTCATGCCCGGGGATAGCTATGTCGGCTCCGATCCCGACGGCGCAATGACAAGCGGCGAGTTTGTCGCGATGTTGGAGGACTATGCCCGCCGTCATGCCCTCCCGGTGGAAACCGGTACGCCGGTGACCGACCTTGTTGCGAGCGACGGCCTGTACCGGCTTACCATTCCGCGCGGTTCCCTGTGTGCGAGAAATGTGGTGATCGCCAGCAGTAACCAGAACTGCCCGGTGCGCCCGTCCTTCTCCGCTTTGTTGCCGCCCGAAGTCCGGCAGATCGACGCATCAGCCTACCGCAACGCATCCGGTCTCGACAGTGGAGCGGTGTTGGTGGTCGGTAGTGCCCAGTCGGGAGGCCAAATCGCCGAGGACTTGGCCCAAGCGGGGCGAACTGTGTTTCTCGCAACGAGCCGAGTCGGCCGGCTGCCCCGAACGTATCGAGGTCGTCACATCAGTGTCTGGCTGGTTCTTAGCGGACTGCTAGACGTGACGCGCAAGGAAATACTTGAACAGGGCCCAATCCCAGGAAGGCCGCTGCAAGGAGCGCTCCATACAATCAGCCTGCAGTCCCTCAGTGCGCAAGGCGTCGTCGTACTGGGTCGGCTCACGGGCGTCGACGACGGCCGCCTCTCGTTCAGCGACGAGGCGGAAGCGCATGTTCGCCATGCGGACGAGGGCTCCGCCAGAGTTCGAAGCCAGATCGACGATTATATCGCGCGCAACCGAATCGATGCCCCCGAGGCTGAGCCGGACCCGGCGGAGACGATTGAAGCGCGTCTGCCCAATCCACCGATCCGATCAATTGATCTCGCGGCGCGGGGGATCACGACGGTGATCTGGTGCACCGGTTTCACTGGGGATTTCGGATGGGTGCGCGTTCCCGATGTGCTCGATCCACACGGCCAACCACTGCACGAGAACGGGTTTGCGAGCGTCCCGGGTGTGTATTTTGCCGGCCTGCCTTTTGCAATCACCCGGCGGTCGGGCACAATATTGGCAATTGCGGAGGAAGCAGCCCTGGTGGCCGACGATATCCAGCGTCGTTTGGTAAGGATCGCCTCCGACCTCCCGATTCAGTGATCCCGACCGCAGACGAATCTCATCCGGTCGGCGGCTCTCTCCTCTCGCGAGATTTGAGCCATTCAAGATGAATGGCCGCGGAGGGTTAAAAGCCGAGGTTCAACCCGACGTGTCACCTGCTCGTGGTCAATGCTCCACCTTCCTGGCTTTCCGCATGTTCGGTAAGAACACCGTCAGTAGCCCGAGCAGCGGCAAATACGAGCAGACCTGGAAGACGAAATCGATGCCTTTCAGGTCGGCGACGACGCCAAGCACGGCGGCGGCGATGCCGCCCATGCCGAAGGCGAAGCCGAAGAAGATGCCGGCGATCATGCCGACGCGGCCGGGCACCAGTTCCTGGGCGAAGACGACGATGTTCGAGAAGGCCGAGGACAGGATCAGGCCGATCAGCACGGTGAGAACCATTGTCCACTCGAAATTGGCGTAGGGCAGGGCCAGCGTGAAGGGCAGCACGCCGACGATCGAGAACCAGATCATCGCCTTCTGCCCGTAGCGGTCGCCGAACGGGCCGCCGAGCAGGATGCCCAGGGCAGAGGCGCCGAGGAACAGGAACAGCATGACTTGCGACATCTGCACCGAAACACCGAACTTATGAATGGAATAGAAGGTGTAGTAGCTGGCAAGGCTGGAAATATAGGCGTTCTTGGTCAGTACCAGCAGCGTCAGCACCAGCAGCGCTCCCATCACCTTGCGGCGCGGGAAGGGCGAGACGAAACCTGCCGCCTTGCGGGTGCCCTGTGCGGCACGCAGGCGGCTGTACCAGCCGCCGACCTGCCACAGCACGATGATGCCGATCAGCGAGCCGCCGGCGAACCAGGCGATGCTGGTCTGGCCGAAGGGCACGACGATGAAGGCTGCCAGCAGCGGCCCCATAGCCTGGCCGAAATTGCCGCCGACCTGGAACAGCGACTGCGCAAGACCGAACCGGCCGCCGGAGGCGAAGCGGGCGATGCGCGAGGATTCCGGATGGAAGATCGCCGAGCCGATACCGATCAGCGAGGCGCCGATGAGGAGCAGGAAATAGTGTCCGGCGTAGGCCAGCACGACCAGTCCGATCAACGAGGAGGCCATGCCGTAGGGCAGCGAATAAGGCATCGGCCGCTTGTCGGTGATCATGCCGATCACCGGCTGCAGCAAGGATGCCGTCACCTGGAAAGTGAAAGTCAAGAGGCCGATCTGCCAGAAATCGAGACCGTAATTGTCCTTCAGCAGCGGATAGATCGCCGACAGCAGCGACTGCATGATGTCGTTGATGCAATGGCAGAAGCTCACCGCCAGGATGACGGTGAAGGCCGTCGCCTGAGCTGAGATGTGGCCGGCCGCTGCCGGCTCGCCCTCGGCGATTGCTGTGGTATCTGTCAAGGCATGCTCCGTGGTCTTTTTGGCGGGCACTTCCGCACGCGGTCTTATGGGGCCGGTTGCCTTATACGTTGCTTGTCACGCGACTTCTTTCGTGGTTTGGTCCAATAGTTTCGCAAGTGGGCCATAGCTGATGCCGCATGGCAGGGAAATGTTTAAAGCGGGCGACGGTGATCTCGGGTTGTTGCATGAGCGTCGCTGGCAATGGCTGGAGCAGGCCGTTGGGCCGGCAGTGGCGCTGCCGACCGAATATCCGGACGGCTACCATGTGCCACGGCACCATCACAGCCGCAGTCAGTTGCTGCACGCGCTGGTCGGGGTCGTGCTGGTAACGACGCGGCATGGGCGCTGGATGGTGCCTCCGGACCACGCGATGTGGATCCCCGCCGGCACCGAACATTCCGTCGAGATGCTGGGCGACGTCAGCATGCGGTCCGTCTATGTGATGCCGGAGGCCATTCCCGGCCTACCGGACGGGTTGCGCGTCGTCGGTATCACCGATCTGATGCACAGCCTGATCGTGGAATCGGAAAAGCTGCCGCAGGGCGCGGAGTTGGAGGGGCGGGGCGGGCTGATCATGAAGCTCCTGCTGCACGAAATCCCGAACCTGCCGGAACGGCCGCTCGGACTGCCGTTCCCGTCCGACGCAAGGCTGGCAGCGCTGTGCCGGCGCTTCGTCTCGGCACCGTCACCGCATGCGACGATCGACCAATGGGCCGCTATCGTTGGCATGAGCCGCCGCTCTTTCACCCGCGCGTTCCACCGCCAGACGGGATTGTCGCTGTCGACCTGGCGTCAGCAGGCCTGCCTGTTCGCGGCGCTGCCACGGCTGGCCGACGGCGAGCCGATCACAAGGGTGGCGCTCGATCTCGGCTATGACAGCGTGCCGGCGTTCATCACCATGTTCAAGCGCATGCTGGGAGCCTCGCCACGCGGTTACATGCGGGGCGCCCGTGATGCTGGCGAAGGTGCGGCGAATAAGCGGTCCGGCTCGGCCTGAGTCGCAGCCCTGAAGCGCGTAGCGTTCGACCGGCCTCATGCGACGCGCTTTGGATTCTTGTTTTCATGCATGTCGTTATCGCAAAACCGCTGCACAGTTTTGCGCGGACATGCATTAATCGAACAGGCTCGACACCGATTCCTCGGTCGCCGTGCGTGAGATCGCCTCGCCCATCAGTTCGGCGATGGAGACGACGCGGATATTGGCGGCGTCGAGCACTGCCTGGGTCGGCTGGATGGAATCGGTGATGACCAGTTCCTGCAGTTTCGAGGCGCCGATGCGGGCGATGGCGCCGCCGGACAAAACGCCATGGGTAGTGTAGGCGGTGACACTGGTGGCGCCGTCGGCAAGCAGCGCATCGGCTGCATTGCACAGCGTGCCGCCCGAATCGATGATGTCGTCGATCAAGAGGCAATCCTTGCCGCGCACGTCACCGATGACGTTCATGACTTCCGATTCGCCGGGGCGCTCGCGGCGCTTGTCGACGATGGCGAGCTGGGCATCGATGCGCTTGGCGAGCGCGCGGGCGCGGACCACGCCGCCGACATCCGGCGAAACCACCATGACATTGGCAAGCTGCTTGTATTTCGCCTTTACGTCGCGGGCCATGACCGGCACGGAAAACAGATTGTCGGTCGGGATGTCGAAGAAGCCTTGAATCTGGCCGGCATGGAGATCCAGGGTCAGCACCCGGTCGACGCCCGCCCTCGTGATCATGTTGGCGACCAGTTTGGCCGAGATCGGTGTGCGCCCCGAGGCACGGCGATCCTGCCTGGCATAGCCGAAATAAGGAATAACCGCAGTGATGCGCTTGGCCGAAGAGCGCATGAAGGCGTCGATCATGATGAGCAGTTCCATCAGATGATCGTTGGTCGGGAACGAGGTGGACTGCAGGATGAAGACGTCCTCGCCGCGCACATTCTCCTGGATCTCGACGAAGATTTCCTGGTCGGCGAAGCGCCTGACGCTGGCCTTGCCCAGCGGAATGTTGAGGTAGCGGGCGACTGATTCGGCCAGCACCCTGTTGGAATTGCCCGCGAAGAGCTTCATGCACCGTTCCTGGCGAAGGATTGAGAGACTCCGATAGCACTCCAGCCTCTTAGTCGGGCTTTTAGCGGCCCGCGCCGGTATTGCAAGCGTCGTGAATGGGAATCCGCCGGCTAATCTCAATAAACGCTTACGGCTTGACGATGCGGCGATAGGTCCACTTCGATGCCGACGGAATCGGGGATAGCTCTATCTTTCAGTCTGAGCATGGTCTCTTCCGAAAACCGGATTCACTTTCGGAATTATGCTCCATGTCAGCCGGCGCCGCCGCCAAGCCACGTGGCGAACTGGTCGATTGTCTGGTCGGCAATTGCCTGCATGGTGGCCGGGGCGACCGCCGCCCAGCCTTCGCCGCCGCCGACAGAGGGCGCTTTCTGCTGGCCGTTGATGCGATGCAGCCGGTTGCCGGCCGGGTCATAGATGTCCCAGACGTAGATGACGGTGGTGTCCTTGCCTTCCGTCATGGTCGAGAAATAGCCCTTGAGCACATGCGTTGGGGTCTGGTCGGTGCTGCCGGCCAAGGTGATGCCGCGCTGCCTGGCGCGTGTCTGAAGCTCGGCGGTCAGCGGTGTCGCGGCTTCTACCGAGGCGCCGACGATCGGCGCCACCTGCAGCCGGGTCCGCGCAATGGCAGCCGCGCTTTTGGCGGGTGGCACGGCTGCTGCAGCCGAAGGCTGCGCTGTATCTGCCGTTTGCGCGGTGCCGGCAGGCCGAGCCGGAGTTGCGGGGGGCGTTGCGGCACTTCCGGCTCCGGAGAGCGATTGCGTCGATTGCGGGGCAATGGCCGACGGTTCGAGAACGTCCTTCGCATTGGTGCAGGCCGCCAGCGCCAGCGCCACGAGCAATGACACGGTCGTCACATGCGATCGTCTCATTAGCCTGAAAACTCCTTGGCGACGAACGCCCCTCACACTCTTTCCATTATGGATTCACTGCACGATCAAGTCGAGATCATGGCGGGACAGCGGCTTAGGCTGGGATTCGGTCGTCAGATAGGTACGGCCAAGCGTCATCGCGGTTTCGGTTTCGGAGTCCATGATGATCATATGGGCGAACAGCGTCATGTTCGGCGCAATCGGTTCGGGATTACCCTGATAGAACATCGGCATGTCCATCCAGGACGGGGTGAAGCGGGCGCCGAGCGAATAGCCGCAGGCATTGAGCCGGTGCTTGGTCAAATTGTGGGCTTCGAGGGTGCGGGCATGGGCGTCGAACACGTCGCCGAACGTATTACCGGGCGTCATCGCCTTCTCGACTGCAAGTAGCGCGGCGCGGGCGGCATCGAACAATTCCTGGTGGCGTTTCGATACCTTGCCGGTCAACACCGTGCGCATCATTGCCGCATGGTAGTGGTGGAAGACACCGGCCCATTCGAGCGTCAGCTGGTCGTTCTTGGTGAGCTTGCGGCGGCCGGCTTTGTAGCGGCAAAGCAGGGCGTCGACGCCGGAGCCGATGATGAACTCGTTGGCCGGATAATCGCCGCCGCCGGCAAAGATCGCACCTTGCATGGCGGCGAGGATCAGCGCCTCATCGCCGCCCTGCTTGATCAGCGGCAGTGCTGCGTCCAGCGCGTCGTCGGCCAGATTTGCGGCTTTTTCCGCCTTGGCGATTTCTGCCGGGCTCTTGAACAGCCGTAGCCGACTGACAATGCCGGAGGCATCCGCGATCTGCCCGAAGGTCTGCAACTGCTCGTCGAGGCGCCGGCCATTATAGGCCGTCAGGCCGTGGGTGTCGTATTCGACGCCGATGCGGGCGCCGAGCAGGTCGAGTTCGTTGAGCAGATTGCGCAGGTCGACCGCCGGATTGGCGCCGTTACGATCCGTCCACAAAACGATGTTGTCGATGATCGAGGTGTGGCGCGCCTGGCGCAAGTCGGCCGAACGCGTCAGCAGCACCATCGAGCCGTCGGCCTTGACCACCAGGCACTGGAAAAAGCAGAAGCCGAAGGTGTCGTAGCCGGTTAGCCAATACATGCTTTCCTGGGCAAACAGCAGGACGGCGTCGAGCTTCTTTTCAGCGATCTCGATCATCAGTCGATCGCGCCGCGCGTCGAATTCCGAGCGTTCGAAATGCAGCGCCATCAGTCAGCCTCCAAAACGATTGCCGAAACCTGCCGCCCGTAGTCGGGCTCGTTGCGATGCGTGCTGCGCCGATAGGAGTAGAAAAGCTCTTCCTCGGCATAGGTGCAGCGGCCAAGTCCTTCGGCGTTGACGCCAGCCTTGGTCAGCCGGTCGACCGTGTAGCGGTTGAGATCGAACATCGCATGTCCGGCATTTGCAGAGGGCACGAAATAGCGAGCATTGCCGGCATCGGCGTCGACGAAACGGGCGACGAATTCCGGTCCGACTTCGTAATTCCGTGGGCCGATCGAAGGACCGAGCACTGCGACGATGCAGTCGCGCCGGGCGCCGAGGCTTTCCATTGCCGCAACGGTGTTTTCCAGCACTCCGGTGAAAGCGCCTTTCCAGCCGGCATGGGCGGCGCCGATAATGCGCGCCTCGGCGTCGGCGAAGAGGACCGGTCCGCAGTCGGCGGTCGAGGCACCGACGGCAATGCCTGGCCGGTCGGTGACAATGGCGTCGGCCTTGGGCCGCTCGCCGGCAAAAGGCTCCCTGGCAATGACGACGTCCGGCGAATGAACCTGGTGAGCGGTCAGCAGATGGTTTGCAGGCACGCCCATCCATTCGGCGACCCGGCGGCGATTTTCGCACACCAGCGTCTGTTCGTCGTTCGAACCGGTCCCGATGTTGAGGCCCCGGTAGATGCCGCTGGAAATGCCGCCGACTCGCGTGAAGTAGCCGTGGCGGATGCCTTGCGCCGTTTCCAGCAAGGGCGACCGAACGGGATCCGGTTTGGTCTGATTCAGCATGGCGGCTTTGTTGTCCTATGGGCGATTTCGTCAAGCGAGTTGAAGGGGCGCAGTTGAAGGCTGGTCGGTTGAAGGCTGGCGAAGTTGATGTCGGGCGCTAGTCGGAGACGGGAGAGTGAGAGAGGCGGCAGCGAAAAGTCAATCCGTGCTTGGAAACGGCGGAACGGCAATTCCTGCGGGGAGGACGGCAAGCACCTTGAAGAGTTCGCCCATGCCCTGCGGGCCGGCGAGGCGCTCGACGTCGGCCGCGATCTTTTCGCGAGCTGCCTCATCGGCATTGGCGCCGAGTCGGCCAGCCCGTTCGAGAAGCCCCATCTTGAGCAGGAATTCACCTTGCGTGGAGAGGTGGGCATCGAGGCCGTGTGCCCGAACGGTGGCCGCGAGGGCGGCGAAATCGACATGGGCGGTGACATCGGCCTGCCCCGGATTGGCCAGCACGTCCTCATGGCCGTGCTTGCGCAAGGCCTGCAAGGTGTCGCCGATCCCGGGCTGGAGGTGACCGTAGTCGAGAAAAAGGCCGGCGCCGCCAAATCCGGCAAGTCGCCCGGCGATTGCCGCCATAAGGGCAGCGCGGGCTGGCGCCACCTCGACGATGGCACCTTGCGGCGCATTCTCGGCACCCTCCGGCAGCAGCATCGGGTCGAGCGAGCCGGCGCCGACGAAAAAGCGCAGCCGGTTCGCATCGTCGAGACCGATCATCCGTTCGCGCCAGCCGGCTCCAGCGCGGACGAACTGCCGGATGGGCAGCGCGTCAAACAGCTCGTTACCAACAATCAGAAGCGGCCCCTGCGGCAGCGTCTCGACGGCCTCATGCCAGGCGATGGTGGCCGACGTCCCGGCAAGCGTCCGTTTCTGGACCTCGGTCAACCGCGGACTGGTCTCGATCAAGGCGAACGATGCGCTGGCGGTAAGCGTCGGATCGAGCCGCGAAAGCGTGCGCAGCATATCTCTCATCAGCGTGCCGCGGCCGGGGCCGATTTCGGCGATGGCAACCGGCGTCGGCCGGCCGATCGCCAGCCATGCCTGATAGAGCCAGACAGTGACCAGCTCGCCAAACATCTGGCTGATCTCCGGCGCGGTGACGAAGTCGCCAGCGGCGCCAAACGGCTCGCGTGTCGTATAATAGCCGTCCTTCGGATCGAACAGGCAGAGCGCCATGTATTCGCTGATGGGGATCGGTCCCACCGCACCGATCAGCTCGGCGATGCGGGTCTTCAGCCGCGTCATGCCGGCTGCGGTTTTGTCACCGGCTTGGCTGTAGCCATGGCCCAGATGCCGGCCAGCACCATCGGCAGTGACAGCACCATTCCCATGGTCAGCCAGCCCGTGCCAAGGAGGTAGCCAAGCTGCTGGTCGGGCTCGCGAAAGAATTCGACGAAGATGCGCGAGGCGCCATAGCCGGCGATGAAGGCGCCGCCGACGAAGCGCGGCGTCTTCAGCTTGAGCCTGGAATGGGTGAGGAAGCGCAGGATCAGGAACAGCACCAGGCCTTCGAGCAGCGCCTCATAGATCTGGCTCGGATGGCGTGCAAATGGGCCGCCATTGGGGAATTCGAATGCCCATGGCACGTCGGTCGGTCGGCCCCATAGTTCGGAATTGATGAAGTTTGCCAGGCGAACGAGGCCAAGCCCTACCGGCACGCCGGCGGCAACCACGTCGAACAGCGACCATGTGCGGATGCCGCGAGACCGGGAAAACAGCGTCATTGCGAGAATGACGCCGAGCAGGCCGCCATGAAACGACATGCCGCCCTGCCAGACGGCGACGATATCGAGCGGATTGGCAATGTAGCGCGGCAGGTCGTAGAACAGCACGTAGCCGGTGCGTCCGCCGAGCACCACACCGATGGCTGCCCAGACGATGAAGTCGTCGAGGTCGACCGGCTTCATCGGCAGGGTGCCGTCGGGCCAAAGTTTTGGGTTGGTGACGAGGCGTTTGGCATACCACCAGGCGAACAGAATGCCGACGATATAGCCGACGCCGTACCAATGCACCGCCAGTGGTCCGATCCGGACGATGACCGGGTCAATGTTGGGAAAGGGCAGGGCGGCCAGCGGCAGCAAATATTCGCTCAACAGGGTCTCCAGGTTCCAATCAGGTTCGGGCGCGGACCATGCGGCAGGCTTTTGGCGGGGTCAAGGCAAGCATATGCTTGCATTCCGAATGGTGCGCCACTACGTCAATTCAACCAAGCGAGGATTTGCCATGGCGACCGGACCGAACCGCATTCTCGATGAATTCGCCAAGCTGATGACCGACGCAGCCGGTGCCGCGCAAGGCGTGCGGCGCGAGGTGGAGACCGCCTTCAGGGGCCAGGCCGAGCGCATACTCAACTCCATGGACGTGGTGCAGCGCGAGGAATTCGAAGCCGCTCGCGACATGGCGGCGAAGGCCAGGGAAGAAAACGCCCGCCTCGCCGCTCGCATCGAGGCGCTCGAGGCCAGGCTTGCCGAATTGACCGGTCAAGCAGCGCCTGTGGCTGCGGCAAAGCCGCGTGCAAAAAAATAATCAGAAATAAATCGTTAAACTTTTCCACAAAGCCGGATCGCAAAAAGCGCTTTGTCGTGAATCGCTTACCGGTACTGCGTGAATCTTTGTGACATCGCCTTTCCACATGCGAATGACGCAGTGCGAAAAATTTGGCTGGTCACGCGACTCCCGATCAATAGACTGAATTTGTTGCATGATTCGGAGCAGGGTCATGCGCCGGGCGGTGGGGTCCGGTCCGGGGTCTTTGCGTTGACGAAGTCCTGGCCGTCCGAGTTCTAGGCAGAATTGTTCGAGTGTGCCTCTCCCGCGGAGCGTGTGGTGGCGCTCCCAGAACGACAGGAAGCATTTTATGGAACTTCTCGAACTCGAATTCTCCCGCGAAATCCATCCGGTGGATGTTATCGAGCAGGTGGCGCACAACAACGACTGGTCCTTCGAACGGGCCGGCGACGACGAGATCTCGATTTCGGTTGCCGGAAGCTGGACCGACTACCACGTTTCATTCTCCTGGATGGAGGACTACGAGGCGCTGCACCTGGCCTGCGCCTTCGACATCAAGGTGCCTGAGGCGCGCGCGCTCGAGGTGATGCGGCTGCTTTCGCTGATCAACGAGCAGATGCTGTTTGGCCATTTCGACCTCTGGGAGCAGGAAGGCGCCATCATGTTCCGCCAGTCGCTGCTGCTGGCCGGTGGGGTCGAGCCGTCGAGCCAGCAGGTCGAGGTGCTGCTGTCGTCGGCGCTGGAAGCCTGCGAATGCTATTTCCAGGCGTTCCAGTTCGTCGTCTGGTCGGGGACTTCGGCCAAGGATGCGTTGGCCGGCGTGCTGTTCGAAACCTACGGAAACGCCTGACCGTCGATGAGTTCGAGCAACACGCGAAAACCCGAAATCAGCTTTGCCGATTTCGACCGTATCGACATCCGCGCCGGCACGATCGTAGAGGCCGAGCCTTTTCCCGAGGCGCGCAAGCCGGCGATCAAGTTGAAAATCGATTTTGGTCCCGAGATCGGGGTGAAGAAATCCTCGGCCCAGATCACAAAATACTATACGCCCGAAACCCTGATCGGCCGGCAGGTGTTCGCTGTAGTCAATTTCCCGCCGCGCCAGATCGGGCCATTCATGTCGGAAGTGCTGACGCTAGGCTTTCCCGATGAAGAGGGCGCCGTCGTGCTTGGCGCGATCGAGCGCAAGGTGCCGGACGGAGGCAGGTTGTTCTAGCTGCGCTGTTGCTCACGCAGCCAGTTTACGCATGGTGCCCAGCGCCTCTTCAACCGTTTCCATGAACATTTCCGCGCAGGCCTTCCAGCTGTAGCGCATCGCGCGTTGCCGCGCCTCGGCGCGGTCGACGTGAAGGGCGGCGAGCGCTGCTTGCCGCAGGTCGTCCGATACCGCGCCGCCGATGCCGTCTCCGACGATGTCGATCGGTCCGGTGACGGGATAGGCTGCGACCGGCGTGCCACTGGCCAGCGCCTCGATGATGACGTTGCCGAATGTGTCGGTGCGGCTGGGGAAGACGAAGGCATCGGCCGAGGCGTAGATCTCGGCCAGCTCGTCATTCGGACGATGGCCGAGGAAATGGGCATCGGGATATCTGGCCTTCAGCTTCGCTAGTTCCGGCCCTTCGCCTACGACCACCTTGCTGCCCGGCAGGTCGAGGTCGAGAAAGGCCGGCAGGTTCTTTTCGATCGCGACGCGGCCGACGCAGAGGAAGATCGGTCCGGGAAATCCCAGGTCCTTTCTTTTATCCGGCCGAAAATGATCGGTGTCGACGCCGCGCGTCCACGGCCGGAGCTTGGTGAAGCCGCGCGCCGCAAGATCGTCGGCAAGCGACTGGGTGGCGACCAGCGTTCCCTGTCCTGAATTATGGAAATCGCGCAGCCAGCGATAGGCCCATGCTTCAGGCACCGGTAGGCGTGCGCTCAGATATTCCGGAAAACGTGTGTGATAGCTGGTCGTGAACGGGCGGCCGGCGTTGCGGCAGTAGCGCCGGGCCATAATGCCGAGCGGTCCTTCGGTGACGATATGAACGTGGTCCACCTTGCGCGCCTCGATCAGCCGCGCCACGCGGTGCGGCGTCGTCAGCGCCAGCCTGATATCGGGATAGGTCGGCAGAGGCAGGGTGCGAAAGATGTTGGGCGTCAGGAAATCCGTCTCGACATCGAAGGATTTCAGGGTCTCCGAGAGGCGCTCCAGCGTGTGGACGACGCCGTTGACTTGCGGGCGCCAGGCGTCGGTGACCATCAGGATGCGCATGGCGGTCCCTTGGCGGCAAGCTTGATTGGCTTGCCGCGATGCCTGAGCGGCGACCACGCCGCAGCTCTGGCGTCGCACCGGCGCACCCGGGCAGGCGCGGGGTCGAAATGAGGCCGCAGGGCCGAATCAATCAGGATCGCGCGCTTCATTGGCGCTCTTCACCATGGTTTCATGACGGGCGAATGAAGGCCGGGTCTTGCTGCCGTCAAGCCGGAACCTTGATCACCGCCCGCAAGCCGCCGAGCGGGCTGCGTTCGAGGACGATGTCGCCGCCATGACTGCGGGCAATGTCGCGTGCGATGGAGAGGCCAAGGCCGGTGCCGCTGGCGTCGAGGTTGCGGGCCTCGTCGAGCCGCACGAACGGCTTGAATACATCCTCCCGCTTTTCGGGCGGAATGCCCGGACCGTCGTCGTCGATGGTGACGAGCAGCGAACCGCGTCCATGATTGGCGTTGATCTCCACCGTCTTGGCATAGCGGAATGCATTGCCGACGACATTGGAGAGCAGCCGGGCAAAGGCATTGGGGCGCACGTGGACGTGCGGATCGCCGGTAAGTACGGTCGACAGCTTGCGCTTGCGCAGCGCGGCTTCCTCGCGAAGCTTGTCGAAGAAGGCTTCGAGGTCGAACCGGCCGGCATCTTCCGATGCTTCGCCGCGTGCAAAGGCAAGGTAACCTTCCAGCATCGACTGCATGTCGTCGATGTCCTGGTCGAGTGCCTGGGTGTCGGCCGCCTTGGTCCCGGCCAGTGCCAATTGCAGCTTGAAGCGGGTGAGGATGGTCCTCAGATCGTGGCTGACGCCGCTCAGCATGGCGGTGCGCTGCTCGAGCTGGCGTTCGATGCGTTCGCGCATCTGGATGAAGGCAAAGCCGGCGCGGCGGACTTCCTCGGCGCCGCGCGGGCGAAAATCGCGCGGCATCGGCCGGCCTTTGCCAAAGCTCTCGGCCGCCTCGGCCAGCGTCAGAATCGGCCGGATCTGGTTGCGCAGGAAGGGAATGGCGATCATCAGCAGCACCAGCGAGGTGCCGACCATCCAGATCAGGAAAATATGGGTGTTCGACGCATAGGCCTGGCTGCGGCGCACGAAGACCCGCAGCACCTTGTTCTCAAGCTGGACGCGGACCTCGACGATATTGGAATTGCCGACTGTATCGATCCAGAACGGACGGTTGATCTGGCGGGTGATCTCGGACGAAAGGATCTCGTCGAGGATCGAGAAGAACGGCTTTGGCCCGGGTGGCGGCAGCGGGTCGGGGGGGAGGAGGTCGACCTTCAGCTGCATGCGATCCTGGGCGATGCGGATGACGTTCGCGTAGTCGGCGTCATGCGGATAGGTATCTATCAGGTCGATGATGGCGGCGATGTCGCGCACCGTGGCCTGTGACAGGCGTTGCGTCACGGTCTGCCAATGGCGCTCCATGAAGACAAAGGCGACGACCGACTGCAGCATGATCATTGGCGCTATGACGATGATCAGCGAGCGGGCATAGAGCCGCTTCGGCATGTAAAGCGACACCAGGCGCCAGAAACGGTTCCAGGCGCGCGGCACGGCCTTCAGCGCCCGCGTCGCGCGGGCGCCGAAGCCGCCATCTCCCGGCCGTTCGAGTTGCGTGGTCGCCATTCGTCTTTTCGCTCACCGGGACCCGGCAAAGGGCCGCTGTCGGCGCATTCTATTCCACGCTGAGCCGATACCCAATACCGCGCACGGTCTGCAGCCAGACCGGATTGGACGGATCGCGTTCGATCTTGCGGCGCAGCCGGTTGATCTGGACGTCGATCGTGCGCTCGCCGACCTCGGATTCGTCGCCGACAAGCTCATGCCGCGGTATCGTCTCGCCGGCACGGGCAGCGAAGATCGCCAGGATTTCCTGCTCGCGGTCGGTCAGCTTGAGCGCCTCTCCGCCGCGCTTCAGCTCACGCCTGGCGATCTGGAACGTATAGGGACCGAAGACCAGCTGTTCGACCTTGGGCGTCGTCGCGGGGCCGCCGCGGCGCAGGATATTGTTGATACGCAGGATCAGCTCACGCGGGTCGAACGGTTTAGGCAGATAGTCGTCGGCGCCGGCCTCGAGCCCGGTGATCCGGCTGTCGGTTTCGGACAGTGCGGTGAGCATCAGGATCGGTACGTTTTTCTCCGCCCGCAGCGCCTTGGTGAGATCGACGCCGCTTTCACCCGGCATCATGACATCGAGCACGATCAGATCGAAGTCGAGGCCGGCGAGCTTTCGGCGCGCCTCGCCGGAATTTCCGGCGACGGTGACGCGAAAGCCGTTTTCGGTCAGATACTGTTTCAGAAGATTGCGGATACGGGTGTCGTCGTCGACCACCAGCAGATGCGGCGCGTCGTCTTCCGGTGCTGTCGGATGATCAACCCTCTCAATGGTCTCCATGGCTTTTCCCTGACATCTTTGCGGGCACAATGTCGATCTGCGCCCTTAGTTCCGGATTGACCATCGCTTCAAGGAACCGTTCGATAACGGCGCGTTCGGTGGCTCCGGAATCTTCCAATGCAGCATGGATGCGGCGCGACTGTGGCCGCGCCAGCGCCAGCGCCAGCGCACGGCCCTTGGCCGTCGGATAAAGCTCGCGCTGGCGGCGGTCGCGAGGGCCCTGCAATTGCACGATATGGTCGGTGTCAATCAGTTGCTTGAGCACGCGCGCCAGGCTCTGCTTGGTGATCTTGAGCACGTCGAGGAGCTCGGCGACCGTCAGGCCGGGCCGGCGATTGACGAAATGCAACACCCGATGATGGGCGCGGCCAAAACCGTAATCGGCCAGGATCTGGTCCGGATCGGAGGTAAAGTCGCGATAGGCGAAGAAGAACAACTCGATGATGGCGAAATCGATGCCGTCCTCGTCGGTGATCGCCGTCCTGATCGGCTCTGCGGCTGCGTGGCTCGTCATCTTTTCTCCGTGTGAAGCAGGAAATTATGTCAGCACTATTGACGTATTTTCCGCGCGATGGTAATTTTTGGCAAGCTTTTCGGCGGATTGCGAACGAAAAGGCAAGCGAAGCCGTTTTTTCCGGAACTTCCTGAGTTTGCCAGACCTTAAATATCCGCCTACGCTTTGAGACAATGGCCGTCCGCAGCGGCCGAGGCGAAACACGCAACGACACTGTGCGGGCTGCCGCCCGCGGGAGGTTACCATGGCATCCGTTCCCTTCGACCAACTGGACGGCTTTATCTGGATGAACGGCGAATTCGTCAAATGGGCCGACGCCAAGATCCACGTCTTGACCCACGGGCTGCACTACGCCAGCGCGGTATTCGAGGGCGAGCGCGCTTATGGGGGCGAAATTTTCAAGCTGACCGACCACACCGAACGCCTGCATGAATCGGCGCGCCTGCTTGGCTTCAAGATACCCTACTCGGTCGCCGAGATCGACGACGCCTGCCGCACGCTGTTGAAGAAGCAAGGTTTCCAGGACGCCTATGTCCGGCCGATCGCGTGGCGCGGCAGCGAACAGATGGGCGTTTCCGCACAGAACAGTCGGATCAACTGCGCCATCGCCATCTGGCAGTGGCCGAGCTATTTCGACCCGGCGCAGAAGCTCAAGGGCATCCGCCTCGACATGGCCGAATGGCGCCGCCCCGACCCGCGCACCGCACCGTCGAAATCGAAGGCGGCCGGCCTCTATATGATCTGCACCATGTCCAAGCATGCCGCCGAGGCCAAGGGCTATGCCGACGCTATGATGCTCGACTGGCGGGGCCAGGTGGCGGAAGCGACAGGCGCCAACATCTTCTTCGTCAAGGACGGCAAGATCCATACGCCCAAGCCCGATTGCTTCCTCGACGGCATCACCCGCCGCACGGTCATCGGCCTTGCCAAGGACCGCGGTTTGGAGGTGATCGAGCGCGCCATCATGCCGGAAGAGCTTGAAGGCTTCCAGCAGTGCTTCCTCACCGGGACGGCAGCCGAGGTGACGCCGGTTTCGGAGATCGGTCCATACCGATTCGAGGTCGGCGAAATCGCCAAGACGCTGATGAATGACTATTCTGCGGCCGTTCAGCCCAAGCACGCAATCGCTGCAGAATAACGAAAGTCACAGCTTTTTTAACTAGTAAGGGCGGTTTTCGGGCCGCCCTTTTTATTTAAGCGCTTCTGCATTTGACTTTCACACAATTCGGCGTCTCATGATGGGGTCGGCCCGGGAGGCTGGCAGCTATGGAGGGACTGGAAATATGGATATGAACACGCTTCTTCCGATCATTATTCAGGTGATTACGGGTATCATCGGTGGTCAGGCGGTTGGCGCGGCTATCAAGACGGCGGCGATGGGGCAGCTTACCAAAATCCTGGGCGGCGCTGTTGGCGGCGTCGGCGGTGCGGCCATCCTCAACAGTCTGCTGGGTGGCGCGGTCGATCCGACAGCCGCGGCCACGGCGGCAGGGGCAGGCAGCGCGTTGAACATTTCAAATATCGTTGGCGGTGCCGGCGGCGGCGCCATCCTGACCGGCATCATCGGTGCGGTCATGAACGCGATGAAGAAATAAGCTTTGACGTTTCAGGGTTTTAAATGGGCGGCTTCGGCCGCCCATTTCGTTTTCCGTTTTGCGTTTTTCCGTTTGCCGTTTGTGGAGCGGTGGACGCCGTTCGCGTGTGTCTCTACATCAGGGTAAGGTTAGGGCTTTCCTGACGCGTTCGAGGGGGCGCGCAGCGCTCCGACCGCGTGAAAGGACGAATATGGGTCAGCTCAACGCCGGCATCGTGCCGGTCACGCCGTTCCAGCAGAACTGCACCATCCTCTTCGACATGGACGACAGGCAAGGCGTTGTCGTCGATCCGGGCGGCGACATCGACAAGGTGCTGGCGGCCCTCGAGGACAATGCGATCACTGCCGGCGCGATCTGGATCACGCATGGCCATATCGACCATGCCGGCGGGGCCATGGAGCTGAAGGAGGCGCTCGGTATCGAGATCATCGGCCCGCATGCCGCCGACCGGCCGCTGCTCGCCAATCTCGAGAACCAGGCGAAGCGCTACGGCATCACCGATCCCGTGCGCAACTGTGTCCCCGACCGGTTCCTTGCCGAAGGCGAGACCGTTTCGTTCGGCTCACACGCGTTCGAGGTGCTCCATTGTCCGGGCCACGCACCCGGCCACGTCGTCTACTATAACCGGGCGGCGAAGTTCGCGCATGTCGGCGACGTGCTGTTCCGCGGTTCGGTCGGCCGCACCGACCTGCCGGGCGGCGACCACGCCGCGCTGATCGCCTCGATCAAGGAGAAGCTTTTGCCGTTGGGCGACGACATCGGCTTCATCTGCGGCCACGGTCCCGGCGGCCGTTTTGGTGAGGAGCGGCGGAGCAATCCGTTCCTGATCTGAACCGCTTGCCGGAAACAAAAAAGCGCGGCCTGTGCGACCGCGCTTTTTTCCGGCAGGAAACTGCCTCCGTTAATTGGCGGTGCAGAAATGCTGTTCGCCGTCATAGCCTGTGAACGTGCCGGTACGCGCGTTGAAGCTCCGGTAGCGGTCCGAGCAGTATTCGTACCAGCCGCGGGTCCAGGGCTCCGCATAGCTTTCGGCATAGGCCACTCGCGGCTGCACGTAATAACGGCGCACCGGGGCAGGCCGGTAGTATTCATCATCATAGGCCGGGTCGTAATAGCGGGGCTGCGGGCTGGCGAGCGCACCGCCGATCAGGGCACCGGCCGCAAGGCCGAGCACGCCTGCCGCAACGGCGTCGCCGTTGCCGTGGTGCCGGCGGTGATGGCGCCATTCATCGGCACTGGCCGCGGGCAAGGTCGCAAGCGTGGTCGCAACGACCGCGGCGGACAGGATGGCAGTCTTGAAAATTCGGTTCATGTCGGTCTCCTTCGTGCCGGCCCGGGTCGTTTTCGGGGGATGCGGTCCGGCTTTAACGAAGATTAATATGGGACCGTGGCTGAACGGGGGCTGAACGAAATTTGGCCAGGCGGGTTCATCCAACCGGGCGATTCAAGCGTGCGGCAAACACCGCAGGCCAGACCGGCCCGCGTCCATTCTGTCCAGGGCCGGTTCAGCCGATCGACAGGTTGACGGCTTTCGGACCCTTGCCGCGCTTGTCCGGCTCGGTGTCGAATGTCACTTTCTGCCCATCCTCAAGACCGGGAAGACCCGACGCCTGCACGGCCGAAATATGGACGAAGACATCCTTTGCCCCGTCGTCCGGCGTGATGAAGCCGAAGCCCTTGGCGTGATTGAAGAATTTGACGGTGCCGGTCTGCGGCATGGGAAGCTCCTTTGATCCCACAAGTCCAGTCTCGGGCCGGCAAATGCCCGGACGGAAATTTGTCCTTTATTTTAGTGCCATCGGCAAGAGAAAGTTTTGCGGGTGCCGGCAAGCATCCCAGAACACAAAAGGCGCGACGAAAACCGCCGCGCCTTTATAAAATTCACGTCACACAAAGCCTTGCAGCATCCTCACACCCGAAAGGACGCGCGGCACGCCGCCGTTCAGGCGGCGCGGAGATTGACCGCTTTCGGACCCTTGCCCATACGGTCGGGCTCGACATCGAAGGTGACCTTCTGACCGTCGACGAGCGTGCGCAGCCCGGAAGCCTCGATCGCCGAGATGTGGACGAACACATCCTTGGCGCCGCCATCGGGCGTGATAAAGCCGAAGCCTTTGGTAGCGTTGAAGAATTTAACGGTGCCGGTCTGGGCCATTGGGGAAACTCCTTCACCCGTGTCAGTCTTGGTGGTTCCGCCCGCCGCCTGGCGCCGTGGGCAAGTCCCGGTGGTTGCTTCGGCAGTCATGCACTGGCGCATGGTAAAACCCCCCGCCGAAAACGGGGCTGTCAGAGATTCACAGTATCGGGGAAAGGTCGTCCAAAACGTTCCGCTCTCCGGGTCGCAAATGCCCGAACACAAAATTTATCGCACGGAAACGTGATGCTTGCAAGATAGAGCCGCGGGCGGCCCAATAGGCGCATCCCGACGCATCGCACCGATAGTCCCGGTTCTCCGCGCGGTCATCGGCCAGACGCAGCCCAGGCATGGTCCAGCAAGCGGGGCCGGTGCTGTTTTGCCTTTGCGCCGGCATACCGCCTTGGTTGGCCATGCCGCCCGTTGCAAACAGGGGTTGCATTTGGCGGCGGAATGACGAGGATCGGCCGGACGCAGGCACCATTTGTGCAGGCACGAGCTTCGAGGGAGGGAACATTCATGCGGTTTCTTGCGGCAATCTTCTCGCGGCAGGGTTTTTCTATCCTGTTCCTGTCGGCAATTCTCGCGGCCTGCACCGTCGTGGTCGATGAGGGGCCGGGGCCGCGCCCGCCACGGCCGGGACCGCAATTCTGCACCAGGCAATATGACCCGGTCTGCGCAAGGCGCGGCGGGGACCGCCAGACCTTCGCCAACGCCTGCCTTGCCGAACGCGCCGGATACCGCATCATCCGTGAAGGCGAGTGCCGTGGCGGTGGTGGCGGCGGGGAGCAGACATTCTGTACCCGCGAATACCGCCCGGTCTGTGCCCGTCGCCATGGCGAACTGCGCACGTTCCCCAATGAATGCGAGGCCCGCGCGGCTGATTATCGGGTCGTCGATGATGGGCCGTGCTAGCGCACCGGCCTCACTGTTCGTCCGGATAGACACCATCGGCGGGGCCGACGTAGAGCTCGGCGCCGTCCTCGTTGGAGATGCGCAGGCGATCGGGGATCTGCGGCATCATCAACGTGTGAAGCAGCGTGGCGGCGCCTTGCAGGGCGGCGCGCAGGTTCGGCGCCTCCAGCGACACCCGATCGAGTGTCGCTTCGTCGGCATCGCGCGAGCGGTAGAACTCGATGACGAAGTTCAAGCACGCCTCCAGCAGATTGTCTGCGATCGACCCTAGCCTTTGGACTTGGGTTTCGTACCGGTCTCCGCCTGCTTGACCGCCGAGCCGAACGGCGAGGCCGGCTTTGCAGCCACCTTGTCCTTCTTGGGCTTGCGTGTCTCGCGGTTGCTTCGCTGTTGACCCTTGGCCATTTCTGATCCCTCGTGCGTGGGTGGTAATGTCGAGAGTGCTATCGCTCAGCCGGCCGGGTTGTCGACCGGTTCGAGATTATCTTCCGTCGTGACCCGCTCGTAGGTCTCCTGCTCGCTGCGGATGCGGTATTGCGGCGAGCCGTCCTTGACCGGCAGCCGGCTCTTGATCTGGAACAGCTCCGCGGTCTTTTGGACAAGGCCGATGCGGCTCTTCATGCGGACGGTCTGGCCGACGGTGAAGATATGCGACGGCGTATCCGTGCGCCGCGCACTCTGCTGGAAGCGGATCATGTAACGTTCTCCTGATCGTGCCGAAGCGCTGCTTCGAGTTCGGCGTGGTCGACGGCGACAAGCTGGCTGGTCGGGCTTTTCACCGTCCTTGACGGCAGATGGATGAAAGTGGCGACGCGGCGCCAGGCAAGCCACGACATGCCGTCGATCAGTTCCTCGTCGTGGTCGATGTCATAGTCGCCGGCCGGCTGCACGCCATCTAGCCCGCCAAGCACGAAAGGTGCCGCGAAATGCGCGATGGAATGAGTGGTGCGGGCAGACATTCTTGTGCCTTGAAGTTTCTTTCCGGCCTGGCCCTGAAAACGGGGCCTGCATTGCGGTATCGGGTATCGGCGATTTGAATGAGTTTTGGCGGGCCGAGAACCCCTGACGCCGCGAGGGGACCAAGCACGGCCCAAAAACGGTTCCATACCAATATTCTGAAAATGCGGCTTATTCAAGAAGATTCCGGCTTTTTGCCGCTACCAACGTAAAATTACTTTTCTATGGTTATTTGCGAAACGATGATACGGTGCCGGGCATCTCAAAAATTGTTTGAAGAAGTTCCGGAAGAGTTCCTCCGGCATTTGTGTTTATTTAGGTATGAAGGGAATAGAGTCATGAGTTCCGTAAGAACAGCGAATGTCCCGACAGTTGCAGTCGATCCTGTCGTCAAGCCGACAAAGGTCATATCGCCGCGCCTCACGATAAGAAGCGACGAGGCGGCAAGGCGAAGGATTGCCGACACCGACGGCACGGTGCGGCGGGCGCGCCAGCTTGCCGAAAGCAACCGCCTGATTTGACGCGCAAGCCATGACACTCAATTTTCCCAATCCCAGCCGGTCCTACGACGCTGCAGCCAAGCGCGTTCGTTTCGTCGGGCATGACGGCATGTTCGAAGTCCCGTTCTTTATCGAGGTTACGGCACTTTCGACGGTAAACCCGGCTGCAAGCGGAGCCGAAGCCGAATTCCTCAGTGCCTTCGACGCCAAGCGTTCGTCGATCCACGATATTGCGCGCGAAGCCTACTCGCACGGCCGCAAGAACATGTATGTGCTGACGCCGGCCGACTTTCGGTAAGTTCCCCGGGTTCGGAGGTTTGCTTCGTAGCGACCGCCGTCTGCTCTTGCACGTGCCGCAGCGATGGCCTAGATCGCGGCAGGCGGACAACACGGCAGGTTTCCCATCAACAGAGATCCGAGACAACCGGCAGGCACGCGTTACGGCTCAGGCGGACAGCCGCCGCTGGGGCTCGACCAGCACGTGCAGCGGGCGCTGCAGCTGCACCAGGCGGGGCGCCGGCAGGAAGCCGAGGCGCTTTACCGTCAGGTGCTGGCGCAAAAGGCCAACCACCCCGCTGCTGCGCATTTCCTCGGGCTTCTGCTGCACGAGACCGGGCGCAGCGCCGAGGGGCTGGCGCTGATCGAACAATCGGTGCGTCTGCAGCCGAACAATCCGGATTTCCTCAACAATCTCGGCACCGTGCTGCGCGACCTCGGCCGGGTAGCGGCCGCCGCCGATCTCTTCCGCAAGGTGGTGGCGATTCGGCCGGACCAGTTGGCGGCGCGCGACAATCTCGGCTCGTCGCTGAAGCAGCTCGGCCAATTCGAAGGCGCCGAAGATATTTATCGGGGCACGATCGGCCGCAACCCGTTCCATGTCCGCGCCCGCGTCGGGCTTGCCGAAACGCTGCAGGAAGCGGGCCGGCTGGATGAAGCACTGGCTGTTTTTCGCGAGGCGCTGACGATCCGGCCGAAGGATGCCGATCTTTTGCACGGCCTGGGCGTCGGGCTGATGGAAAAGGGCAATCTCGACGAGGCTGCGGATCTTTTCAGGCAGGCGCTGGCGGTGGACCCCGGCATGGCCAGGGCCTGGCTGATGCTCACCCAGGTCAAGCGCCAGAAGGAGCGCGACGCCGAGCTTGCCCGCATGGAGGCGGAGCACGCCAAGGCGGCGCAAGGCAGCCTGGCGCGCATGCAGCTTTCCTTCGGCCTCGGCAAGGCCAACGACGACCTCAGGGATTATGGCCGCGCTTTCGACTATTTCGCCGAAGGCAACGCGATCCGCCGCCAGGGCATCGACTACGACGCCGGCAAGACGCGCGGCGAGTTCGAGGCGATGAAGGCCGTATTCGACAAGACCTTTTTTGAAAAACACAGGCCGGGCGGGATCGCCGACGACACGCCGATCTTCGTTGTCGGCATGCCGCGATCCGGCACCACGCTGGTCGAGCAGATCATCGCCAGCCATCCGCAGGTCTATGGCGCCGGCGAGCTCAGCATATTGAAGACGGCGGTCGGTAAGCAGTTTCCGCTCAGCATGAAGGGCGGCTTTCCCTGGGGCATCGCCGACATGCCCGACAAGGCCTATGCTGAGGCCGGCCAGGCATATCTCGACATGCTGCGCGCCCGCTATCCAGGTTTTCGGCACGTCACAGACAAGATGCCCGGCAACTTCCTCTTGGTCGGCTTCATCCATATGATGCTGCCGAAGGCTAAGATCATCCATTGCGCGCGCGATGCGGCGGCGACCTGCCTGTCGATCTACAAGGTGCACTTTCGCGGCGACAGCCATCGCTACGGCTACGATCTCGACGAGCTCGCCGATTTCCACAACCTCTACACCGATATCATGGCGCACTGGCACGCCGTGCTGCCTGATGTCGTGCACGACGTTCGCTACGAGGATTTCGTCGCCGACCAGGAAGGCCAGTCGCGGGCGCTGATCGCCCATCTCGGCCTCCCATGGGACGACGCCGTGCTGTCGTTTCACCAGACCGACCGGCCGGTGCGCACGGCGTCGGCCGCGCAAGTGCGCCAGCCGATGTATCAGGGCTCGGTCGATCTGTGGAAGCGCTATGGCGACCGGCTGAAGCCGCTGCTCAATAAACTTGATCGAGGGGCGCCTACAGCTCGATGAAGGGCTGAAAACCGCCAAAGATCATGCGCTTGCCGTCGAACGGCATGGTCTCCCAGTCCGGCTTGAGGCGCGGATCGGCCATCACCTTGGCCATCACCGCATCACGATGCTGCCTGGATTCATAGACGACCCAGGAGAAGACGACGACCTCGTCTTCCTTGGCCTGCACGGCGCGCGGGAACGAGGTGAGCTCGCCATAGGGTACGTCGTCGCCAATGCATTCGACATAGGCCAACGCGCCATGCTCCTTCCAGACGGCGCCGGCCGTCTGCGCCATTTTCTTGTAGCCATCGAGATTTGCCTTGGGCACGGCCAGCACGAAACCGTCGACATAGGACATCTGACTTCCTCCATGTGATCGTTTTCCTCTCCCTTTAGAGCGGGGAGAGGTGATTTCAGACACAGCCTGTGTTGGATGTTAAGCTGCTTTCACCGGTGCGTTCATTGCCCATTCGACGCCGAACGGATCACGCATATTGCCCCAGCGGTCGCCCCAGAACATCACCTGCAACGGCACGACTGCCTCGCAACCCGCCTCGATGGCCCGCTTCCACCAGGCGTCGATGTCGTCGCTGCCGAGATGGAGCTGCATGGTGTAGCCCTGCGGCTTCACAGGGGCCATTCCATGCTCGGGATAGAAGTCGGAAAGCATCAGGGTCGAACCGTTGATGTGGAGATGGATATGCATGGTGCGGCCCTGTTCATCCGGCGGATAGGCAAAGACCTGCTCGGCACCGAAGGCCTTTTGGTAAAATTCTGCGGCTTTGAAAGCGCCGTCCAGCTGAAGGTAGGGCGTCAATCCGCCAAGCACTTTGGCGGCGGACTGGGTCTGCGGCTGATCATTCATGTCATGCTCCTCTTTGCGTCTGGTTGGCCTTTGCGAACCACAGGACGAACGGAACGGCGAAGATCCTACACGGCCGATGGTTTGGATTCGAAATGGCGCCTGCCGCGACGGCCAACTGCCACCTTTCAACCTTCGATGCGAATCCGCGGGCTGTTTTGCGCGTCGACGACGATTTCCGGCCAGCCGATATCTTTGCGCAACTCGATCGGCAATGAAAGGATGGCGCGTTCGCTGCGATAACGGGCGCGAGCCGCCGAGTAACGCGTCACGGCGTGACCTATGGATGACAGAATAGACATGATGCTTTCTCCTCGATTGGCGCCGGCATCACCGTGTCGGCGTCCCAAGGACGTGGCATGCGATCATCATCCGACAGAGCGCCGGATTTTTTTCCGCAATTTTTTAACCGCCCGCTTCGGCTATCTCCTGGAAGAAAGCTTCCGGGCTATCGATCTCGGGTGCCCACCAAGTTCCCTGCGGAGCACCTCGCCGCAATAGCTGCCCAACGCAAACAAGCGCAGCCCGAGATCCTCGGACATCAAACGGCCCGAGATGGGCTCACCATCCTTCGTCTGCTCGCGAAAGAACCGTTCCACCTCCGATATGCTCTGTGGAGTGAAATCGGCGCGGTAGCCCGAACTTTGCAGTGCCTTGGATATCCATTGTGCAGCGATCGGAATGTCATCCTGCAAGCGCCGCGGCGCGTTCGTTGTTTGAGACGCCGCGC
Source organism: Mesorhizobium sp. M0045 (assembly GCF_040323385.1). Taxonomy (NCBI): domain Bacteria; kingdom Pseudomonadati; phylum Pseudomonadota; class Alphaproteobacteria; order Hyphomicrobiales; family Phyllobacteriaceae; genus Mesorhizobium; species Mesorhizobium sp. M0045. The sequence goes on along the minus strand of NZ_JAMYUY010000008.1, from coordinate 138,689 downwards.
GGGACGGCAGGAAAGCTGCGGCGACGGCTGCGAGAAGTCCAAAGAAACGACGCGTCATCATCCGCAGCCATCCAAGCGATGAAGTTATATGCGGCGCTCGCGGGGCGCCACGTCGGCCAATGGCAAGGACGGTGACAGTCGGCGGTGACTGTCACACTGACCTCAAGTGGCCTCCGCTTACTCCGTATTCTTTGTTCAAATCCAGCAGGAAATGTCCAAACACCGCACTTCTGCGAAGATCAACAACGATCACAAGAAGGGCGTTGAACCTGCCGGTACCAATCAAAACTTGATCAAACCGGTTTTGGGCATCTCGGTAGACATAGTGCACGTCGTTCAAATAGGGCAGCCCGATCTCATCCAGATCTAGTGCGTCGACATACGGCCATATGTTCGCAGCAGCCTCCGCCGTCGCGGTGACGTTCGTCATAGGCTCTGCAAAACAAGCCTTGAATTCGTATTCCTCAAGTCTGCGAGTGACTAACATCGCCTATTCTAGGAGATAGCGCCGGAAGCTCGCAACAGTGCGGCAGACGGGCGCCTCCCTTCTCCCCTTGTTTGTGGGAGAAGGTGGCCGAGCGAAGCTCGGTCGATGAGGGGTGTTCCAGCTTGGCATCGACGGCGCTCCGTCCAGCACCCCTCAACCGTCTCGGCGCTGCGTGCCGATCCACCTTCTCCCACAACAAGGGGAGAAGGGAAGCTCGCTACCGTCCCGGCCGACCCGTCTTTCCCGGCCGACGCTTTTCGCGGCGGGCGTCGGCGGGGTCTTCGTAGGAGCCGATGCCGGCGCGCTGACGAACGATTGGCTTCGCGGAATCGTCGCGATCCTTCGCGCCCCCCTCTGCCCTGCCCTCTTTGCCACCACTTGGCATCTCCCCCACGAGGGGGGAGATCGGCTGTGGTTTCGCCGGCGCTTTTCCCTGGACCGGCTTCTCGGTCCGCCGCACCGTCATCTCGTCCAGTGAGTTCTTCCTGAACAGCGGCTTGGTCGGTTCACCCGGTATACCGAAATCCGAACCGTGCGCTTCCTGCGCCGACTGTTTCTTGAACAGCGAACGGGAGACCGCGCCTGACGGCGTCGGCATGTCGGTCCCAGGTCCCATATCGTCCAGCGAAGGTTTCGCGAACAGCGGCTTCTTGACCGGTACGGCGCCGTCTGCGCCCATTTCGTCGAGCTCCGGCTTGCGGAAGAGGTTGGGCCGGGCAGCCTTGGCCGCCTCTTCGGCGGCATGTGCCTCGTCGAGCTTGCGGAAACGCTCCTGTTCCTCTGCTGTACGATGTTTGGCCACGCCCTTGTTGTGCTTGCCCTTTTCGCGGCCCGAAACCGGGCTTTCCATGTCGGCATATTTGGCCAGCGGGTCGTCCGAGATGGACAGTTCCATCTCGCGCAGCCGCTTGATCTCGTCGCGGATGCGGGCCGCCTTTTCGAAATCGAGGTTGGCGGCGGCGTCGCGCATCTGCTTTTCCAGGGCGTCGAGATGCGCCTTCAGATTGTTGCCCATCATCGCGCCGGCGCTGTCGGTGAACTGCGAAATGTCGGCGCGGACATGATCCTTCTCGTAGACCGAATCCAGAATGTCGGAGATGCGCGACTTGACCGATTCCGGAGTGATGCCGTTGGCCGCGTTCCATTCCATCTGCTTTTCGCGGCGGCGATTGGTCTCGGCCATCGCGCGCTCCATCGAGCCGGTGACCTGGTCGGCATAGAGGATCACCTTGCCGTCGACGTTTCTGGCGGCGCGGCCGATGGTCTGGATCAGCGATGTCTCGGAGCGCAGGAAGCCTTCCTTGTCCGCGTCGAGAATGGCGACGAAGCCGCATTCGGGAATGTCGAGGCCTTCGCGCAGCAAATTGATGCCGACCAGCACGTCGAAGGCGCCGAGGCGCAGATCGCGCAGGATTTCGATGCGCTCCAGCGTGTCGATGTCGGAGTGCATGTAGCGGACGCGAATGCCTTGCTCATGCAGATATTCGGTCAAATCCTCGGCCATGCGCTTGGTCAGCACGGTGACCAGCGTGCGGTAGCCGGCCCTCGTGGTCTCGCGGATTTCGCCGACGACGTCGTCGACCTGTGTCTTGGCCGGGCGCACTTCAACCGGCGGGTCGATCAGGCCGGTCGGGCGGATGACCTGCTCGGCGAAGACGCCGCCGGACTGCTCCATCTCCCAGGCGCCGGGCGTCGCCGAAACCGCGACAGAGAGCGGGCGCATGGCGTCCCACTCCTCGAAGCGCAGCGGCCGGTTGTCCATGCAGGACGGCAGGCGGAAACCATACTCGGCCAGCGTCGCCTTACGGCGAAAGTCGCCGCGATACATGCCGCCGATCTGCGGTATGGTGACATGGCTTTCATCGATGAAGACCAGCGCATTGTCGGGAATGTATTCGAACAAGGTCGGCGGCGGATCGCCCGGCTTGCGGCCGGTCAGATAACGCGAGTAATTCTCGATGCCGGCGCAGGAACCGGTCGCCTCCAGCATCTCCAGATCGAAGCGGGTGCGCTGCTCAAGCCGCTGCGCCTCAAGCAGGCGGCCAGCCTTTTCAAGCTCTTGCAGCCGATATTTGAGTTCTTCCTTGATCGACTTGATGGCCTGGTTCAAGGTCGGGCGCGGCGTCACATAATGCGAATTGGCGTAGATCTTGACGCTCTTCAACTCGCCGGTCTTCTGGCCGGTCAGCGGATCGAATTCGGTGATCGCCTCGATCTCGTCGCCGAACAGCGAGATGCGCCAGGCGCGGTCCTCAAGGTGGGCCGGGAAGATCTCGATCGTATCGCCGCGCACCCGGAACGAGCCGCGGACGAAGTTGATGTCCTGGCGCTTGTATTGCTGGGCGACGAGGTCGGCGAGCAGCGCGCGCTGGTCGAGCCGGTCGCCGATCTGCATCTGGAAGGTCATCGCCGTATAGGTCTCGACCGAGCCGATACCGTAGATGCAGGACACCGAGGCGACGATGATGACGTCGTCGCGCTCGAGCAGCGAGCGCGTCGCCGAATGGCGCATGCGGTCGATCTGCTCGTTGATCGAGGATTCCTTCTCGATGTAGGTGTCGGTCCGGGGCACATAGGCCTCGGGCTGGTAGTAGTCGTAGTAGGAGACGAAATACTCGACGGCGTTTTCCGGGAAGAATTTCTTGAACTCGGAATAGAGCTGCGCGGCCAGCGTCTTGTTGGGCGCCAGGATCAGAGCAGGGCGTTGCGTCTCCTCGATCACCTTGGCCATGGTGAAGGTCTTGCCCGAGCCGGTGACGCCGAGCAGCACCTGGGTGCGGTCGTTGCTGTTGACGCCCTCGACGAGATCCTTGATCGCGGTCGGCTGGTCGCCGGCCGGCTCGAAATCCGAGACCATCCTGATGGCGATGCCACCTTCGGATTTCTCAGGCCGGGCAGGGCGGTGCGGCGTCCACAGCACGCCGTCCTTGTGCAGCGGATTGCCGGATTCGATCAGCGCCGACAGCGCTGCGACGGTGGCGGTGACGCCGCCCGAGGCCATGGTCTCGGCGTCCTCCAGCGAAATGTCGAGGCCGGCGACAGGGTTGAGACCGGCCGCAGTGCGCTCCCGCGCCGAAGCCGCGCCGCCCATCGAGGTACCGCGTGCCGTACGGCCGGGGGAAGAGGAGCGCTCGGGGATTTTCTTGGCAGACTTGGCGCCTTCCCTCCCCCTCGAGGGGAGGGTGGCGGCGGAGCCGCCGGGTGGGGTCGGTGCGGCAGTGCTCTGCGACCTTTCATGCCGAGCGCTTCCTTTGCCGACCCCCTCTGTCGCCTTCGGCGACATCTCCCCCTCGAGGGGGGAGATTTGACGCCCTTCCTTCTCGGCTTCCTGCTCGATCTGCTCCGCCCAGTCGGCAATCGAGCCGGTCAGCGGCGCGCCGGTGAACTCGGCCTGCGGCGCCTCGGCAAAGCCGCCCTTGTACAGGGGCTCCGAGGCATCGAGGAAATCGGTCAGCGGACTGCGCCGCTTGGGCGGCGAAGCGCGCTCGTCATTCGCCGGCGGCGGCGTTTTCTTGTCGGAGAGTCTGGCCATGGCCCGAATATGGGAGGTATCGGCCAAAATGGAAAGAGCGGAGTGGCGGGTGGCGCGAGGGGCAATTTGGCTGCTGACAGCAGGCTGTCAGGAATAGCGTCGACGCACTCCCTCAATTGAACCAAAGCGCGAACGTCAGAAACCCGGCGCCGCCGAACTGGCGCTGGATCTGGTTGAACTCCTCGCTGGTGAGAATCTTGCCGTGTTCGAGATAGGGCGCGATGGCCGGGCCGGTGATCGACAGCACCAGGTCGAAGGGCTTCGGCTCGTCGAAGAAGCGCTTCATGTTGATGCCTTTGTCGGCGATGCGGAAATGCGGCAGCAAGGTGCGGCCTTCCAGAAGATCCTCGGCCATATCAAGGGCGGCGAGCCAGGCCTGCACCTGCTGCTCGCCGACTTCAAGGCCGGTCAGCGGGCTGGCGCCTTTCTGCTGCGGCCCGGGCAGCCATTCGCGGTCATTGTCGGTTTCGGCGCGGATGGCTTTCCAGTCCTCGCGCGACAGGCGGATCATCTCCATCAGATGGCGGCGCGCCGCTTGCCGGCGCTCAGGCTCGACCACTTGCCAGTTGACGAGATGCACCAGGGAGATGAAGTCGGCGAGGCGCCATTCGGATGTCAGGATGCCGCCATTCATGCCACCGTCCAGCGGCACGAGCGTATCCTGCAGCGGCAGTTTTGCGCGCGGGAACAGCATGTGGAAGGAGCCGTCGAAGGTGTTTTTGAAATCATGCGCCAGCCAGAAGTCGGCCTGCGCCATGAGGAACTCGGCATAGCCCTGCAGCCAATAGCCGTCGGCGCGGTCGAAGCGGAAGGTGAGGGCGGGCGCGGCCGCGTCTGGCACACCGCCGCCGCGTGACAGAGACGCCATGATCGCGGCGGCACTTTCGTCCGGCGCGATCTGGCCATCCTCGTTGAGATCGATGCCGAGGCGGGTGAGGTCGATGACCATGCCGATGTCCGCGTCGACGGGTACCGAACCCAGCGTGGCTGCGGATTTCTCCAGTCGGTCGCGGAAGGCGACGAGAATGGCGCGGAATTGTCCGTAGGTCAGCGGCTCGGGATCGGGGTTGTCCGGCACCGGCAGCCGCATCAGCGGCAGCATGAAGGATTGCGGGCTTTCGAAACCGTGGCGATGCAGGCCGCCGGCCAGGATCTCCAGCGCGGTGAAGAATTCGCCGGCGCCGGCGGCGTAGGCGGCTGCCGGATCGCCTGGCGCGGCGGTTTCAAGAGCGGCAAGAGCGCCGTTACGCTCGGCTACGGTTTTTGCCTCGAACAGGGCCGCGGTATCCGGCACAGCGGCGCCGGCCGAAGACAGCGGCGGGAAAAGAACGATGGCGCATGCCATCAGCCTGGAAAAACGCGTCATCGTGATCACCCCTTTTGTCGCTCCGCAGCGGATCATACACGCATTTGGTTCGCGCGCCTGTAGCCCTGTGGTTCAACGACAACAGTCAGCGCTTCAATCAATCCGGCTGGCGGTCTACACAAGGCAAACCGTTGGGCCGTCGCGTGTCGAATTATCCGCTTTCCTACAAACTGTCCTGGCTGCCACGCTTCCTCCGGCCTTCGCTCGATGGCGACGCGCGCGGCTTTGCTCCGGCGGCCGCAACCCTGCTCGACCCGCCGCCGGCCCGCACGGTGCGGCTGGCTTTCGTCGGCGATATCTCGGCGGTGGCCAATCGCAGCCCGCCGGACTGCGACCCGGCGATCGCGGCACTGCTTGCCTCGGCCGATCTCGTGGTCGGCAATTGCGAAAGCCCGGTGGTGGAACGGCCGAGCGCTGTTTTGGGTACGAGGTTTGGCACGCACCACGCGATGAACGAGCGGTTCCTTGCCGAGGCGCTGGCCGCTGCCGGCATTTCGCGCGAAAAACTGGTGCTGTCGCTGGCCAACAACCATGTGCTCGACCAGGGCATCGCCGGCTTCGACGAGACGGTCGCCGTGCTGGAGCAATTAGGCATCCGCACGATCGGCACTGCGGCTCCGGTCGAGCGGTTTGCGGTTGGTTCGCTGACCATAGGCCTTGCCGCCTTTACCTTGTGGCGCAATGCCGACGCGGCGCAGTTCGCGGGCCGTGTCTCGATGCAAGGCGATCCGGCGCAATGGCCGCGCGATGCCGCTTCGGGTGTCGACCTCCTCTGCGCGGTGCCGCATTGGGATTGGGAATTCCGGCATTTTCCACGTGCGAGGACGCGGGCACTGGCGCGGCTTCTGGCCGAACATGGCGTCTGCCTGATCGCCGGGCATCATGCCCATGTCGTGCAGCCGATCGAGCGGATCGGCGAGACGCTGGTCGCCTATGGACTCGGCGATTTCTTCGGCACCGCCTTCGCGCGCCAGCCTTGGCCTGGCCGCATCGGTGCCATTCTCGTCGTCGACATCAGCGCCGATCCCGGCACGCGCGGCGCCATTGCCGCCTACCGGCTGCATGCCTTCATGCGGCTGCGCGCCGGCGATCACGAGCGGCTGGTGCCGGTTGAAATGTTGAAGGGAAATCCAAGGCAAAGGGTTCTGGCCCGCCTCGATGCGATCTTCAGTGCCGGGCGCTGACGGCTGCGCTGACGCGGTCCACCAAACCGGCTATCATGCCCAGCGCGGGCAGGCTTGTGGCGGCGGTGGGTGATGGAAACTGCGGATTTCATGCCGAGCGAAGCGGTGATCGCCGGCCTCAGGAAGAACATCGAGGCCTATGAGGCCGAAAGAGCTTCGGCCCATCGCCGGACGCGCTGGCGGGTCCCACTGTTCATCGGGCTGGTGCTGGCGTTCGTGGTGTTTGTGGCCTGGCTCTTCAACGGGGTTGCAGACCCGAACGAGCAGTGGGTCTCGACCCCGCATGTGTTCCTCTATGTCGGCGGACTCCTGGCAGCGATCTTGCTCTATTTCCGGGCGATCAAGCCAGCGAGCAAATTGCAGCAGTCGTTTCGCAGCACGCTGTTGCCGATCATCTTCGGTTTCATCGAGGACATGCGGTATCGGAACAACGTCAAGCCGAATTCGTTCGACCGGCTGCCGCGTGAGACGGTTGGTTCGTTCAACCGACAGTCTTTCGACGATGTTTTCTCCGGCCGCTATGAAGGGTTTCCATTCGAACTGTACGAAGCAGATCTACGGGAAGGGACGGGCAAGAGCACGACGGCAGTGTTCAAGGGCGTGATCGTCGCCTTCGAGACGATCGTGCCGTTCCCCGGCACATTGGTGGCCGCGCGCCGGACCAACAAGGTCGTCGGCTTCCTCCGCGGCATCTTCGGCAGCAAGATGCAGGAACTATCCAGCGGCGTACCCGAACTCGACGCCGCCTATGAGTTCCGCACCGACAATATCGAGGCGGCGCGGCCGCTGGTGACCGGCCGGCTGGCGCAGGCGCTGCAATGGCTCGGCGAGACCCGGCCGAACGATCCGGCACGCGTCGCGCTCAACGGCAGCGACGGCTTCCTCCTGCTGCCGCAGGAACGGAATTTCTTCGAGCTGCCGGATGTCTCCACGCGCCTCGACTACACCAAGCATGTCGCGCCGATGATCGCCGACATGGGCGCGATGCTGGCGACGGCGGCACTGGTGCGCAAGATCGGGGCGGGGGACGAGGAGGCGGGGTAGTCCGGCTGGGCGGTCAGCAATCGAAGCCGCGTTGGCTACGCATGTAGTCGACTTCTTCCTTCGGCATCGACTTGAACATCACACAGACGGTGAAACTGCCAACCTGGTGACCGTTTTTGGTATATCCCCAGTCGGAAATATCGTCTCGGTTGAATTCTACATACTGGCCAGCCACGACGTTGTGGACGCTATGTGGCTCATTCGCCAATATCCCCACGAATCCGGTTTCGTTCCGCTGGAACGGGATGACCCAGAAGTGTTCGGTCACATGTCCGTCCTTGATCATCACCTTCAGTTTGAATGTGTCCGTTCCAGGTGGCGGTGTCTGGGATAATGCCAGGAATGCATCCAGGGTGGCACGTGCCTGTGCAGTCGCCGCCGCCATATCTGGATCGTCAGGCGCGACTGCGACGACGCTGTCGTCGCCCTGACTGGAGTCGTGAGCCTCGGCGCATATCGGAGCAAGCTCTAGCATCAGGGACAGTATCGCGCGGGACACGAGCTTCATGGAATGGGCGCCATACAATGGTCAGCATCATCATGGATCCGTTCGGATTTTCAATCATAGCGCGAATCATACCTCAATTGCAACCATAAGAAAATGCTCCTGATGCTGATGCCGCAACTGCCGCTAGTTCTGCTACGCACTCCGGCTCTGGTTTTTGCCGGAAACCCGCGCTATCCCTGAGGTAGCGAGGGGTGTCATGGTCGAAAAACGCAAGGGGTTTCGCCTGTCGCGGCGGCTGCTGCTGGGTGCGGCAGTGGTCGGCGGCGCGATGGTCTGGGGCGGGACGACAGTGGCGCGGCTGGCGCGCGGTCCGTCGGGGCAGAAGAATTCCGGGCGCATCGACGACATTGACGGCATCGATCTGGCGCAGAAGCCGCTGGAGGGCCCGCCAGCCTACGATCCGTCGCTGCCATGGCTGACCAAGGGCGGCGACATCAACGATGCCAGCGGCCTGTCGATGACGCCGGTCTACGGCGTTGTCGAAGTCAGCGAGGAAGACCACGTTGCGAGCGCGCTGGCCTTTGCCCGCACCAATGGCCTGAAGGTCTCGGTCGCGGCTGTGCGCCATTCGATGGGCGGACACGCTTTCGACGACAACGCGGTGGTCCTCGACATGCGCAAATTCAACAAGGTCAGCGTCGACCCGGCTGCGAAGACGATGACCTTGCAGCCGGGCGCGCGCTGGCACGACATCCAGAACCTTTTGCACCCGCGCTTTGCGGTGAAGGCGATGCAATCGACCGACATCTTTTCGGTCGGCGGCTCGCTGTCGGTCAACGCGCATGGCATGGACCACCAGGCCGGCTCGGTCGCCGGCTCGATCCGATCGATGCGGGTGATGCTGGCGGACGGTTCGGTGACAACCTGCTCACCGACCGAAAACACCGAGCTGTTCCGCCACGTCGTCGGCGGCTACGGCCTGTTCGGCGTGGTGCTGGAGGCGACGCTCGACATTGTCGACAACGACGTCTACCGGACCTCGCGCGAGATCATCAAATCGGACGACTTTCCAAGGTTTTTCGCCGAGGTGCTGGAGCCAAACAGGGCGATCGGTCTGTTTTATGGGCACCTGTCGACAGCGCCGGGTAATTTCCTCGAGGATATGATCGTCTACCGCTATGACAAGGTGGCCAACCAGCCGCCGGCCGACCAGCCGGCAATCGGCGAACCGGGTTCAGTCGGGCTCAAACGGGTGATCATCAACCTGGCGAAATGGGGAAGCCTGTTCCAGGAACTGAAATGGTTCACCGAAAAGACGCTGGAGCCGCAATTCGAGAGCTGCACGGTGGCGCGCACGACGGCAATGGCCGAAGGCGAGGCCTGCCTCGTCACCCGCAACAATCCGATGCATGATTCAGTGCCCTATCTGTTCAACGATCTGCTCGATGAGACCGACATCCTGCACGAGTATTTCATCCCGCGCGCCGCCTATAACCCGTTTATCGCCGAAGCGCGCGAGATCCTGCGCAACCAGAGCCTGCCGGTGCTCAACGCGTCGGTGCGCGTCGTCCACAAAGAGGATGTGGCGCTGAATTATGCGCCGGAGCCGGCCTATTCGCTGGTGCTCTACATCAATCAGCCGACCGACGCCGACGGCAATGCCAGGATGCGGGCGCTGACAAGGGCGCTGATCGATGTGACGATCAAGCATGGCGGGCGTTTCTTCCTGCCCTACCAGCTCCACTACACGGGCAAGGAACTGCTTGCGTCCTATCCGGAACTGCCGTCCTTCCTGGCGAAGAAGCGGCAATACGATCCGGGTGAGCTGTTTTCGTCGACTTTTTATCGCGCCATCAGGGCATTGATCGGCACGGCCTGAGCGTCGGTTACAGACCGTCAGGCAGTTTCGCCGCCAGCCAGTTCGCCGAGCGCTTGGCGATGCCGATCGTTGCCGCTGCGGCGCGGCCGAGATCGGTCTTGACCACGGCGTAACCCGCCTTCGTGCGGTAGAGCACGGCGCGGCCGCCATCGACCGCCGCTTCATAGGCGACTGGCCGGACGGTTTCCGTTTCCGTCGCCGTTGCCTGCGTTCCGACGGCAGCACTGGGCCGATGGCTCAGTTCCGGTGGCAGCGGGTCTGTCGCGGCGGTGCTGGCCGTCGTCAATTCGGGCTCGGAAGTGGTCGCCGCGAGCTGAGATGACGAGTTCTGTGTCCGGCAGATGCCGGAGACCAGCGGATAGTCAAAATTGCGCTCGTGCAGCATCTGGCTTTTCATCGCCGCTTCGCATTCGGCGATGGTCGACCATTTGGCGGGCGTCTCGCCGATATATTCGCAAAGCCTGGCGTCGCAATCGCAGCCGACGATGGTCATGGCGACAAGGGCGGTCTTGATCACAATCTTGTCCCTCCGAGTTGCCTGGCGATGTGCGCAAGACAAAGTGCTGCGGGGTCATTAATCGTTGCGGAACAAGGCGGGATTTGGCCGCGATTGTGGAATGAGCGTGGCGGAGCATCACGCAACGTCTTGCCGGGGCCGGCTGTGGCCGAAAGGCCTCAGTAATCGTAGACGTGCTCGAGCCTGGCGCCCGCCGTCATCAACGCCGGCAGCACGATGTGCAGCTTGCGCACGGCGACGGTCAGGCCGGTGCGTCGCGTCGAAGGTTCCGCCGGAAGCGGGTAGCTGAACAAGGTGCGTGCACCTTCGGGAACCTTGATTTCGGCGTTGGAAAGCATGGTGACCATGATCTCGTCATTGCCGCCGATCTCGACGAAGGAGATGCCCTTGCCGATCAGGCGCGGAATCATGTCGGTGAACACCTGATAGCGCCTGGTGACGAAGACCGTGCCGTCGGCGCCGAGATCGCGCTCCAGCAAAGTGTCGGGCTCGTTGCGCGTCACCTCGCTGACCGGACCCTTGGCCCAGACGTGAATGTCGAGCAAGGCCGGATCGGTGGTGGCGGCGAGCGCCGACTTGATCAGATCGGCGTAGCCTTGCTTGATGGTGTCGGCGAGGCCGAAGGCGAGCTTGCGTTCGCTGGTGCGGAAGGCGCTGTCGTCCGCTGCCGGCTGGACGGCGAACAGGCCGGCACGCTTTTCGGCATAGGGAAACTGGTACCACGGCACCTGGTCGAGAAAACCGGCATAGTCCGCCGCCACCTTGGCCTGGTAGATGTCGACGGCGGTGCGCTTGCCGGCGGTCGCTTCGGTGACACGGCCGACCGTATTTTCATAGGCCCACTGGATGGCGTGCTCGATCGTGTGGCTAGTGCCGATGATCACCAGCATCTGGTGGTTGTCGAGGTTGAACTTGTAGGCGGAGCTGGCGCGGATGACCGTCGCATAGTCCTGCCAGAAACGGCCGATATAGGAGAGATAGGGAAAACCGCTCGGCTGGTTCTTGTCGACGAAGCCGGCATATTCGCGGGCGGCGTAGACGATGGCCCATTCCGGATAGGTGAGAAAGGTCGATTCCTCCGGCCGCTGGTAGCCGGGGATCTCGGCGCGGACCTTGTCGGCCAGCGCCTTCGGCGGGTCACCCTCAGTGACGCCCGGCAATGGCGTTGTGTCCAGCGACGGCGTCGTGAGAAAGCCGTAGGCCAGCCCGGCGATCGGGATCAACACGACAATGACGACGAGCCAGAGGATCGCCTTGATGATGCGCTTCAGCCAGCGGAACAGGAACATGGCCGGTCAGGCCGTGGCGAAATGGTCGTACACACGTTTCGATAGCCAGAACCCGACATAGACGGCAAAGCCGCCGATGACGATGTGCGGCAGGTTGGCGAAGAAGCGGGCCGGGAATTCGATGTCGTTCAAGGAGCGGAAGCCGTTGATGAAAATGCCGCCATCGAGGCAACCGGAACCGGTGACCAGGCCGAGCACGCCGTCGAACAGATAGACCGAGCCGAACAGCTTGAAATAGAACACCGCCTGACGGTGCGAGATGAAGGCGGCCGCCAGCGCCCAGACGCCGGAGAAGGCGTGCAGCAAATCATCATACCATTGCAGCGAGAACAGGCCGAACAGATTGCCGCCGGCATCGTTGAAGGCCGGCACATAGCCGATGGCAACAACGCCGAAGAACAGGAAAGCATAGGCAACAGCAAGCTTCTGGATGAGCGTCATGAAATGTCCCCCTGCCGTCAGCCCTTTTAACCGGCCTCCCACGGCAAATGGATAGTAGCTGATTTTGGCGCAGGGTGAAGCGTCGCCGGCAAAATCGTCCGGCGGGGCCACAAAGACAGTCGGCGCCGGGATTTCTCCCAGCGCCTCCCTGTCAGATCAGGACACGGTCGCGGCAGCAACTCCCGAAAGGTGTCGCGCCATGCCGGCCTTGATTTTGACGGTCCTGCCAGTCGCCGCCCGAGGGTAGCGTCCGTTCCGGACCACGCCGGTCTCCACTCTTGCGAGCTTTGCCCGGCGCGCCATCGAAGGTTTTTGCCGTCCTTCATGGCAGCATCGGTCCGCCGTCGGCGTTCGCACGCTTTCCGCGGCCCCGTAGGTCTCGGCTTCCATCCCTCCAACAGGCAAGCCTGTTCTCGTTCAGGGCCGTACGGGCCTCAGGAAATCCGCCGTTCCGCTGTGCCTTTCGGCGTGGCGATCGGTAGCCGCCTGAGATGGGTTTAATGTATGTCGGATAAGTGTTTGGCGGAACTGCCGCGTGCCTGTGGATAGCGGGATTATCGGGGACTGACCCTGCCAAAACAGGGACTTTCCGATCTCTGCCGCCGCCGGTCGGGATCTGCCGCCTCGAGGCCGAAACCGCATTGTCGGACATTCGATCTTGCCCCGCGGGCCGGCGCGGGCTTCAATGCCGGCAAATGATTGGAAGGCGTGTTCGATGGCCTTGGGGAGGCGGGCTTGAAGGTCGCGGTGGTTCTCAATCCGATCGCCGGCGGCGGCAGGCTCAAGCGGCATTGGCCCGAGGTTGCGGCGTCGCTGAAAAGACATTTCGGCGATTTCGAGCTGCGTGAAACGCAGGCCGAGGGCGATGCCGAACGGCTGGCGCTCGACCTTGCCGCCATCGGCTTCGAGCTGGTGATCGCGGCCGGCGGCGACGGCACCGCCAGCGAGGTTGCCGACGGGCTGCTGAAAGCTTTCCGAGAAAGCGGCCGGACGGCCGAGCTTGGGCTGCTGCCGTGCGGCGCCGGCATCGACTTCGCGCGCGGGCTCGGCCTGTCGAACAATGTCGACCTGACACTGAAGCGGATTGCCGAGGCCAAAGGGCGCAAGGTGGATGCCGGGTGCATCAGCTATGTCGACGACCACGGCGCGCTGGCCAGCCGCCATTTCATCAACATCGCCAGCCTCGGGCTCTCCGGCGCCACCGACCGGGCCGTCAACGCCGACAAGCGCAAGGGCAAGGTTTCGGCCAAGGCGCTGTTCTACTGGCGCACGGTCTGGGAGTTCCTCCGCTACCGCTTCCAGGACGTCGCGATCACCATCGACGACGGTGCCCCGGTCGAGGCGCGCATGGCACTGGTGGCGGTGGCCAACGGTAAATTCTTCGGCGGCGGCATGATGATCGCGCCCGATGCCGAGCTTAACGACGGCGAGTTCGACATCGTCATTCTGCGCGCCGCCGGCAAGCTGAAGCTGATCTGGGACATCCGCCTGCTCTATGGCGGGCGGCACCGCAACCATCCGGCGATCACCATCCTGCGCGGCAAGAAAGTGGTTGTCGAGCCGCTCGGCGATGTGCAAAAGAACGCCGCCCTGATCGACATAGACGGCGAATCGCCGGGTCGCATACCGGCGACCTTCGAGATCCTGCCCGGCGCCTTGACGCTGAGATATTGAATCAAGGCATTGAGGGATTGATTCAAGTTCTTTCGGCGGTGATTCCGGCGATCCGGCCAATGTGCTGAAATCGCGTGACAATTGCCTGATGTCAGGCCTCGAACTTGGCCGGGAAACCACGCCCGCGAAGATCGGTTCCGATCGCATCTTCCAGAAGCCTGACGATCATGGTCGACCAATTCCTTGAAACAGTGATTTTGGCAAGTGGCGGCCCATCGGCAGCGAACGTCGGTCGTTCCTGTTGGTGGTAAATCGCAAACCTTGGAGATTGGCCGAATCCCCCCAACTTCGTCATCCCAGGGCGAAGCAGGAGCGAAGCTCCGTCGCGGAGACCCTGGGATCCATGCCGTAACCGTGATCAAAGAGTGCAGCGGAGCAGAATTTTGCACCGCAGCAGCGCTCTGAAGTCGCGGCATGGATCCTGGGGTCTGCGCCGCGTCGCTTCGCTCCTTGCTCCGCCCCAGGATGACGAAGCGATGGGCGTTTGCGCTAATCGCCAAGGCATGCGGTCCGTCAACGCAAGCGACCCGTCAAATCCTCTGTGCCGAGGAACCAGGCGCCGGGCCGCGGTCGTAGACGGCGACGGCAAAAGCCGTTGCGGATCAGGCTGGCGCTCACGGCATCAGCGGGGTCTGCATCATCTGCAAATGCAGGTCCTTGCCGGTCCAGGGATGCGCTTCGCAAGCGGCTTCATCGAGTTCGACGCCGAGGCCGGGCTCCTTGGACGGGATGACATTGCCGTCCTGCCATTCGATCTTCTTCTTGAGCAGCTTCTCGTGAAATCCGCCCCACTGCTTCAGCGATTCCAGAATGAGGAAGTTGGGCAGCGTCACAGCGAGCTGGATGTTGGCGGCGCCGACGATCGGACCGCAATAACAGTGCGGCGCGATCTGGATGTGATAGGCTTCGGCCATGGCGGCGATCTTCTTGGTTTCGAGAATGCCGCCGGAGCGGCCAAGGTCCGGCTGCAGAATGGTCGCCGCGCGGTTCTCGATCACACGCGCGAATTCGAACTTGGTCGTCAGCCGCTCGCCAGTGGCAATCGGGATCGAGGTCGCACGGGCGACCTGCGCCATCACCTCGGGCATGTCGGGCGGCACCGGCTCCTCGAACCACAGCGGGTCATACGGCTCGATGGCGCGGGCCATGCGCAGCGCCCCCGAAGCTGTGAACTGGCCGTGCGTGCCGAACAGGATATCGGCGCGGGTGCCGACCGCCTCGCGGATCGCCTTGACCATCCGGGCGGAGAGGTCGATGTCGACGAGGCGCGGCTGGTGGCCGTCGAAGGCGGTGTAGGGGCCGGCCGGGTCGAGCTTGACCGCGTTAAAACCCTGCTCGACATATTCGAGCGCGCAGGCGGCGGCCAGATCGGGGTCGTTGTAGACGTTCTTGCCGCGTGCGTCCTCGGAGTGGACGCTGCCGCTGTGCGGGTAGAGGTAGGTATAGGAACGCAGCGTTTCGTGTACCTGGCCGCCAAGCAGCTTGTAGACCGGCTTGCCGGCCTCCTTGCCGATGATGTCCCAGCAGGCGATTTCGAGCGCCGAGAAACAGCCCATGCCCGATACGTCGGGGCGCTGGGTGAAGCCTGACGAATAGGCGCGGCGGAAGAAGTTTTCGACGTCGTGCGGATCGCGGCCGACGAGATAGCGCTCTGCCATGTCCTCGACCATTTTTGCGGTGACATGGGCCGAGAAAGTGGCGTTGTAAGCTTCGCCATAGCCGACGATGCCGCCATCGGTGGTGAGCTTGACGAAGATGAAATACTTGCCGCCGATGCCGGGCGGCGGATTGCCGACCACCCAGGTCTTGACGTCGGTGATTTTCATTTCTGATCCTCCAGAACCAGTTCGGCGCCCTTCCATCCGGTCATGATCGCGGCGGCGTTGGTGTTGCCGGTTATGTTGTCCGGAAAGATCGAGGCGTCGATGACGCGCAACGCCTGGATGCCGTGTACCTTGAGGCGCGGATCGACGACGGCGTGCGCCGCGTCCGGCCCCATGCGGCAGGTCGAGACCGGGTGATAGACGGTGCCCGAGCGCTTCCTGAAATCCTGAATGAGATCTGCATCGGAGGTGATCGACGGACCCGGCAAAACCTCCTCCTCGATGATCTCGGCGATTGCCGGCATCGATGCGATCTTTCTGACGAATTTCACCGCCGCCAGCATTTCGACGACGTCTGCCTCGGTTGAAAACGCGTTGGCGACGATTTTGGGATAATCGCGCGGATTGGCGGAACGGATCATGATTTCACCGCGGCTCGATGGACGGCAGTTGGACAGCCCGATGGAAAAGCCGGGCCACGGATCGGGCGTCAGGATCGGCCGCTCGCCGCTCTTCGGAATGACGGTCGAAAACGCCTGGAAATAGAGCTGCATGTTGGGCCTCGTCGCCGCCGGATCGGTGCGGAAGAAGCCGCCGGCATTGTTCATCGACAGCGACAGCGGGCCTGAGCGCAAAAATAGGTACTGCATGCCGACCAGCAGCTTGCCCCACCACGGACGCAGGATCTGGTTGAGCGTCGGCTGCCTGCCCTTGAAGGTGTAGTTGACGCCGACATGGTCCTGCAGGTTTGCCCCGACATTCTCGTTGGCGTGAACGACAGGAATGCCGAGCGCGCCAAGTAGCGCCGACGGGCCGATGCCGGAGAGCTGGAGAAGTTGGGGCGAATTGACCGAACCCCCCGACAGGATGATCTCGCGGCCGGCGCGGGCGGTTTTCGTGGCGCCATTCTGGAGATACTCGACACCGATGGCGCGCTTGCCCTCGAAAAGGATTTTGGTCGCCAGCGCGTTGATCTCGACGCGGACGTTTTTGCGCTTCATCGCCGGGCGCAGGAAGGCGCGCGCCGCCGACATGCGGCGGCCGTTCCTGGTGGTGATCTGGTAGACGCCGACGCCTTCCTGCGAGGCGCCGTTGAAATCCGGGTTGAGCGGCAGTCCGGCCTGGTTGGCGGCGCCGAGATAGCGCTTGGTGAGCGGATGGACGGAGGTCGAGCAGTCGGTGACATGCAGCGGCCCGCCGACGCCGCGCCATTGGTCGGCGCCGGCCTGGTTGTCCTCCAGCGCCTTGAAGGCGGGCAGCAGGTCGTCGAAGCCCCAGCCGGGATTGCCGGCCGCTGCCCAAGCGTCGAAATCCTCGCGCGCGCCCCTGATCCAGACCATGGCGTTGATCGAGCTCGACCCGCCGAGCAGCTTGCCGCGCGGCCAGTGGTCGACATTGCCGGCGAGACCCGGGTCCGGCTCGGCCTTGTAGTTCCAGTTGACCGCCGGGTCGAAGAAGGTCTTGCCGTAGCCGAGCGGCATCTGCACGTAGAAGCGGCGGTCGCTGCCGCCGGCCTCGAGCACCAGCACCGAGAAGCGGCCGGAAGCCGACAGCCTTTCGGCCAGGACCGAGCCGGCCGAGCCGGAACCGACAATGATGAAGTCATAGGTCTGCATGGTGGATAAAGATGGCCCTGAATTTCGCCCAGCCTAGACGCCGCGGACCGTCGCCATCACCGGAGCTTCCGGCATCGCTTGTGAAAAAAGCGACTGGCGCGCGTTGCTCACGCTATGACGCGACTGCTTTGCGGAAGGCGCGGCTGGAAATTTAAATCGTGTTATCGCATGGGTCATGGGCGTTGGCGAAAACATAGCCGCCCGCCTCATGCGGGGCGCCGAATAGCAGGCCGTCCCTGGCGCATTGCGCAGAAAACGCCTGGACGTCCTCGACATCGAAAACCAGTTTAACGGTCGATTGTCCCGACCGCTGTCCTTTGCCAGCCTGGTGGAGCATTAGGCGTGTGCCTCCGGCTGGACTGACCAATTCGACAATACGGTCGCCGTCCTCTCGATGCGCTTTGAAACCGAAATGCTTTTCGTAGAAGGCGACTGTCGCTTCCAGGTTCTTGGCGTAGAGAACAATTCGATTGAGCGCTAAAGCCAATTGTTCCTCCACCAACCCGTCCGAGCATCACAGGCGATGATCGGCAATCTGCCTGAAATCATAGCGCATGATCGGGCGGGCGGGCGTCCTGCGGGCGATCACCCTGAACCCGGAGCGCGCGAACGTGGAGGCATATCCGCTGCCGGAAGCGCTCGGCGATAAATCGGCATCGAAAGGATAGGCTTCGAGCGCCGGAGCATTTGCGTGCCTTGCGACTTCCAGGGCCTGTGCGATCAGCTGGGATGTTACGCCCCGCCGGCGGTATTGTTTTCGCACGTAGAGGCAGGACAGGGACCAGACCGGCCTGTCATCCACGCGCTTGAGCCGAAATAGCCGATCGAGCCAGGGCAGGGCATCTCGCGGCGTCACCTGGCACCAGCCGCCAGCCACATCGCCGTCGAAAGCAAGCAAACCCGGAGGCGGACCATGCTGTACGGATTGCCGGAACGCTGCCTTGTTTTCCTCGCCGGGCCGCTTTCGATAAGATCGACCGATCCGCCCGTACATACACCAACAACGACTGCAGACGGCGCTGTCACCGAACAAGTCCTCGAGCGCGGACCACAGATCGGGCGTTAGTGGGCGAAAGGTAAGCTTCATGTCAGCCGTCATCCGCTACCTATCTTGCCCAGTCTAGCCTGCACTGCGCGCTAGCGCATCATAGATTGCAGTCCATGCGGGGATGTTCGAAAAGGGGATTTCGCTCAGCATCCCCGCCGTTCTCCGGCTCGGCGCAGAAATTGATTGCTGCCTAATCTGCAGCAGTGAACTGCATCCCATCGCTATTCCCGCTGTTTATGAGGCGCATTATTGATGTCGCAAGGAGTTCGCCGTGAACAGCGCCGACCCGCCCGAAGGTCTTCCACTTCCATGGAGTGGTCCGAGCGGTCGGCATCCGCCCTGGCGGCGATCCCGTAGCCTGCGCCCAGCCTCAGCTGCAATTCGAAGGACAAGACCATGAATATCGACCGTCGAACGTTCGGCATCGGCACCTTTAGTGCCGGCGCCCTGCTACTTTCCCCGATCAGCCTCTTTGGGAGCAACGCTGCGGCTATCGCCGCCCCGTCTCCGGCTTCGCTTGCGAGCGCCCACAGGTTCATGCTCGGCGACCTTGAGATCACAGCACTGAGCGACGGCTATCTCAATCTCGGCCTCGAACTCTTCCCTTCCGCAGATACCGCTGCCGCCGAAGCGCTGCTGGCAAAGGCATTCCTGCCAAAAACACTCCTTCCGACCTCGGTCAATGCTTACCTTGTCACCAAAGGCGACAGACGGGTGCTGATCGATACCGGCACGGCATCGGCGATGGGGCCCATACTGGGACATATACCAGAGGCGCTCGCCGCCGCCGGCGTCAGGCCGGGAGGAATCGATACGGTAATTATCACCCACCTTCATCCCGATCATGCCAACGGCCTTGTCGGTATTGGCGGCACGGCCGCCTTCCCGGCGGCGGAGATCGTGGTTGCCGCGCCGGAATTCGCTTTCTGGCACGATGACGGGATCCTATCCAAGGCACCCGACCAGATGAAGCCGTACTTCGAAATAGCGCGCAAATCGCTGATGCCTTACCATGGCAAGGTCCGGAAGATCGAAGGCGAAGTCGAGATCGCGCCCGGGATCAGCGCGTTGCCTGCGCCTGGACACACGCCGGGGCATCTCGCGCTTCGAATTGGCTCTGGTGATGCTAACCTGCTGCTCCTGACTGACGTCATCCACGCCTCCGCGCTGCAATTTGCGCATCCGGAATGGGCAATTGCCTTCGACGTGGACCAGGAGGCCGCAATCGCCACACGCAAGAAGGTGCTCGACATGGTGTCGGCGGATGGCCTGCTCGTCGCGGGTATGCACCTGCCCTTTCCAGGCATCGGTCATGTCATCCGCGACGGCAACGCCTACGCCTATGTCCCGACACCCTGGCCCGCTTTGTGAAGCACGCCTATCGACGAGGGCTTGGTTCTGTCGCGACATCGGGCGCGCCAGCCTTCTCACCTCGGCCATAGAATGCAATCCTACTAGTTGGGCTCGTCTAGCTGCGCACAGCATCCTTTCAACACTGTCGACCGTACCCGAACTTCAGGCCGCGACACCATTCAATGGCGTTGACCTGTCCGTGCCGCGACGGTACGGGGTCTGGGCGATCGGTTCGAGAGGATTGGCCAGATGGTGCATTACGCGGACGGGCGGCCGATCGGCGATCTTACGCTCAGGACGCTGGCCATGCCTTCGGACGCCAATGCGGCAGGCGACATTTTTGGCGGCTGGGTGATGGCGCAGATGGATCTCGCCTGCGGCATCCGCGCCGCCGAGCGCGCCAAGGGCCGCGTGGTGACGGCGGCGGTGAAGGAAATGTCCTTCGCCAAACCGATGAAGATCGGCGACACGCTGTGCATCTATACGCATGTCGAACGCGTCGGCCGCACCTCGATGACGCTCAAGGTCGAGGCCTGGGCGCAGCGCTATCTCTCCGACCTGATGGAGAAGGTCACCCATGCCGACTTCGTCATGGTGGCGCTGGACGGCGAAGGCAAGCCGAAGGCGGTTCCGGCCGAAGGCTGACCCGGCCTGATTCCAGAAGACGGATCTAAACAGCCGTCTCTCCCGCGCGGGGGATGCGGACAGTGGTCCCACGTGGTCTTTGACCGACGGGTTCCCGCATGCGCCTGCAGCGCGACCGGCGGGATCTTGGGAGGAAAGACAATGCGTCAACACATGCTGAACGCTGCCCTGGCGGGTGCCTTTGCAGCCTTGCTCTGCCTGTCGTCCGCAAGCGCTTTTGCCGAGGTCAAGAAAGGCGATCCAGGCGCTACCTGCACATCGGAAAACCGCACCATCAACGGGCAGGCGGCCAAGTGCGAGATCTGCTCGGCGACGAAATGCGACACCAGCGGCACGACGGTGAGCAATTGCCGCAAGGAGACGACCACGACCTGCACGATTGGCGGCAAGGTGGTCAGCCCCAACCCGAAATGGAATCGGATCGAGAAGCTGCCGAAGAGCAAGATGCAGTTACAGCAGTAGGGCTCGTCCGGAGCATCCCGACAGGTTCAAACCCTTGCAGCGCAAGGATTCAGCTGTGCATGGCGTCGAACTTCTCGCGCGCCGCCTTGACGCGCTCGGTGTTCTTGCGTGCCCATTCGCCGAGCGCGTCGACCGGCACCAGCAGTTCGTAGCCAAGATCGGTCAATTCGTAGTCGACCCGCGGCGGGATCGTCGGGAACACGGTGCGGGTGACGAAGCCGTCGCGCTCGAGCCCGCGCAAGGTGGTGGTCAGCATCTTTTGCGAAATGCCGCCGACCGCGCTGCGCAGCTCGTTGAAACGCAGCGGCCCGTTGCCGAGTTTGCCAACGACGAGCACAGTCCATTTGTCACCGACGCGCTGCAGGATTTCCGAGACGGCGCGGCAGTCCTCGGTGCGGTGCGGGTGCCTTGGTAACAAAAAAGTGCCTCCTTGCACATTGAGCGGCCGGTTACTCATATAGCTCAGGTATCTAAACGATACCAGTATTCCTGTAAGGAGAGCCCCTCTATGTCAAAACCCAAAATCGCCATCGTCATTGGATCGACCCGCGCCGCGCGCTTTGCCGACGTCCCGGCCCAATGGATTGCCAGGATCGCCAAGTCGCATGCCGATATCGACGTCGAAGTCGTCGACCTGCGCGATTTCCCGCTGCCGTTCTTCGATGAGGTCGCATCCTCCGCCTGGGCGCCGTCGCAGAACGAAGTGGCGCAGCGCTGGCAAAAGAAGGTCGCCGGATTCGACGGCTTCATCTTCACCGCCGCCGAATACAATCATGGCCCGACGGCCGTGCTGAAGAACGCCATCGACTACGCCGCCAACGAGTGGAACAAGAAGCCGGCCGGCTTCGTCGGGTATGGCAGCGTCGGTGGCGCGCGCGCCGTCGAGCAGCTGAGGCTGCATGCGGTCGAGTTGCAGATGGCGCCGGTGAAGTCTGCGGTACACATCTCCTGGGCTGATTTCCTTGCGGTCAAGCAAGGTGACAAGAAGCTCGACGAGTTCGAGCACCTGAACCAGGCGGCAACCGCGCTGGTCAACGACATTGCATGGTGGGCCAGGGTGCTGAAGACGGCGCGTCAGGCCGATGCCGTCGCCGAGGAAGTCAAGGCGGCCTGAGCAGGTTCGAACAGTCCTCCCAAGGATTAATTCTCCCAAGCATTGGGGCGGCGCATGCGCCGCCCTTTCTGTTCACACCGCATGGGCGTCCCGCGCTTGCCGTGGCCTGATGATGCAATCGGCAAGGCGGTCCATCTCATTCAGCTCGTCGGCGTGATGCTGGCCCCACTGGCAAAGTGCCAGCAGGATCGGCTCGAGGCTGAGGCCGAGCCGCGTCGCCGAATACTCGACGCGCGAGGGGATCTCGGCAAAGATCTCGCGGCGGACGAGGCCGTGCTCTTCCATTTCGCGAAGCTGCTGGATCAGCACTTTCTGGGTAATGCCGGGCATCAGCGCCTGCAGCGCCGACAGCCGCCGGGGCCTGTCGAAGAGATGGTACAGGATGACGGCCTTCCAGCGGCCCGAAATCACTTTCAGCGCGCGCTCCGCCGGCAGCATCGGCAGCCTCTTGATCAGCTTGGTCATGGTCACCTCCCGGTCAGCAGCGGACAAATCGGTGTGTAGTCGAAGCCAGGCAGATAGTGGCAAACAGCGGCCGATGCCAACAGCGATCGGTGCCTGCGATGAGAGCCATTCAACTGAACCGTTTCGGCGGGCCCGACGTTCTCGAGATAGTCGCGGTGCCGAAGCCCGAGCCGCAAGCCGGCGAGGTCCTGGTCAGCGTTCAGGCCGCCGGGGTGAATTTCTTCGAAGTGCTGATGCGCGCGGATCGCTATGCGGTGACGCCGCAGCTGCCGATGATCCCTGGTGTCGAGGCCGCCGGGATCGTGGAGGCCCTTGGGCATGGGGTGGAGGCTTCCTTGCTCGGCATGCGCGTCGCTGCGCCGTTGTTCGCCTCAAGCCAGCCGTTTGGCGGCTATGCCGAGTATGTGACGATCGACGCAAGCTTGGCCGTGCCGCTGCCGGATGCGCTCTCGTTCGAAGACGCGACGGCATTGATGGTGCAAGGGCTGACGGCGCTGCATCTATCGCGGCAAAGCCGGCCGGCCGGCAAATCGGTGCTGGTCGCCGCTGCCGCGGGTGGCGTCGGTTCGTTGCTCGTCCAGCTTGCCAAGCGCGCCGGCGCGAGCCGTGTCATCGCGGCAGCCGGCAGCAAGGCCAAGCTCGATCTTGCTTTGTCGCTGGGAGCCGATGCCGCCGTCGACTACAGCAACGCGGATTGGCCCGAGCACGCCCGGGCAGCGACAGGTGGCGCTGGCGTCGACATCATCTACGACATCGTCGGCGGCCCGCTGACGGCGGCCGCGCTCGAGGCCCTTGCGCCTTGCGGAGAGCTGGTGTTTGCCGCACTTGGCAGGTACGCGCTCGGCGCCCCGCAGATGGAGGCGATGATCGGCCGCAACCAGTCGCTGAGGGGTTTTGCCCTGCTACCGTTGCTGTCTACGGACGGGCTCCGTGACGGCCTTTTGGAACTTTTCGATCTGGCCGCTGGTGGTCAGCTTGTGGTGACCAAAGGTGGCCGCTTCCCGCTCGACCAGGCCAGCCACGCACATCGCCTGCTGGAGGAGCGCGGCGCGACCGGCAAGGTTGTCTTGATACCTTAGCAGGTGGTCGGCAAGGAGCCGAGGATCCGGGCTTGTGCCGTACAGGCCGTCAGCGAACCCGGTAGAATGGATTTGGCAGCAGGAACAGCTTCTCGGCATACCCACCGAACAGGTCGGATGGCTGGTCACCGACATTGGCAATTATCGTGTAGCCGGCCTTTTCGATTTCGGCCCTTATGGGTGCCTTGAAATCTGCGGCGGAACCGTATTTGGCCCCGGGCTGGACCATGTAAAGGTGCTCATAACCGGCATAGCCGGCCGACTGCAGGTTCTGTTCGGTTGCCTGACGCTGGTCCTCCGGACGTCCGGTGATGAAGAACACCGCGACTTTCGCCGTTCGCGCCTGCCGGAAAACCTCCAGCACAGGGTCGATAGCCGGATCCTTCGCAAGCTGATCCCAGGCGGCCCAGCCACAGGGACCGTCGATTGCGATGTCGCAGGCGCCGCCGATCGGGCGGCCGAAATTGTCACGTGTGATCACTTCCCAGTTGGCCAAAGCCGTCTCGTCGATGTCGAGCACCAGTGCGGGGCGAGGCACCTCCATTGCGCGCTTGACGACCCAGTCGCCTGCCTGCTTCGCCACAGCGGCAAGGTCGCGATCATAGTCGCCGGAATCATGATAATTGGCAGCCGCCAGCATCGCATCGCCGACATTGGCTGGCTGGGACGGGCTTGTGAGAAGGAGCGAGTCGGAACGCGCCGGCCCAGGAACATTTGTGCCGATCATCAGCACGATTGCCCCGACACGCGCAATTCTATTCCAACCAATCGCCCGCATCACGAGACTTTGCGGTCACGAGAAGTCGGCTGTCAAGCGAGGTCGTCCACAGGTCCTCGAGACTGCGACGCTGAATTGGACATTCCAGATGCCGAATGTCTCTATGGGTGGCTGCACGCTACACGATTTTCCGCCGCCGCGGTCTTTGCCTCCGACAGGCGACGCACCGCCGGAACCGCCGGTCGAAATGCGTCACCCGAAAATCATGGCCGTTACGCGCTTTGCCGTGCCCTACGCCGCCTGAACGATCTCGACCAGTTCAACGTCGAACACCAGATCCCGTCCCGCCAAAGGATGATTGCCGTCGAGCTTGACGCTGGTGTCGTCCACGCCGACGACTGTTACCGGCATCGGGCGCCCCTCTGAGGTTCTGACCTGCAATCGAGTGCCGAGATCGACGTTGATGTTGTCTGGTACGCGGGCGCGGTCGACGGTCATGACCGCTTCGGGGCGGTGGGGGCCATAGGCGGCGTCGGCGGGAATGGTGACGGTGCTTTTCGCGCCCACCTCCATACCCTCGACATGGGTTTCGAGACCGGCGATCACTTGTCCTTCACCCAACGTGAATTGCAGCGGTTCGTTGCCGGAAGAATCGAACTGAGTGCCGTCAGCCAGGCGGCCGTTGTAATTGATGCGCACGGTGTCGCCATTCTTGGCCTGTGTCATGATAGCCATCCTTTGAAAGTTTCGAGGGGCCGGCCAGAGCTCACGGTCCCGTCCTCGATCATCCACACACTCGGGTGCGCGGCGCGAAACGCTAAAACTAGGGACCTGGCTGCCGATGTAAACCCCGATTGGGCTACGCCGGCATGATCCGCCGGCGTTCGTCGCCTTCGGCAGGAGTGCGCCGGTCTAGCAGTCATACCGGCTCTAGCCATTCAGGCAGCGTGCAAATGGCGGCTAGATCAGGTTATGGCCGCCATCGATGCGGATTGTCTCGCCGGTCGTGAACTCGCTTTCCATGAGGTAGACATAGGCGGCGGCGACGTCCGCAGCGGTCGGAATTTTTCTCGACGGCAACCGGGCAGCCATGTCGGCAAAGAAGCTGGATTTGGCTTCTCCAACAATGTCCCACATCGGTGTGTCGACCCATCCGGGAGACACGACATTGACGCGCGTCGGGGCCAGTTCGAGCGCCAGGGCGCGGGCGAAGTAGCTGAATGAGCCGGCAATCGCAGAGACGACCGAGCCTCCCGGCACCGGTGGCCGATCCTTGTTGATACCCGAGG
Organism: Mesorhizobium sp. M0045; assembly: GCF_040323385.1. Lineage (NCBI taxonomy): Bacteria > Pseudomonadati > Pseudomonadota > Alphaproteobacteria > Hyphomicrobiales > Phyllobacteriaceae > Mesorhizobium > Mesorhizobium sp. M0045. The sequence goes on along the minus strand of NZ_JAMYUY010000008.1, from coordinate 113,216 downwards.
TGAAGGTCATGGAGCCACCGGCCTTCAGCGTGCGCACAGCGTGCTTGGAGAGCATGACGGCCCCAATCAGCTTGTTATCGACGAAGCCTCGCACAGCTTCCATGTCGGTACTGCCGATCGGATCGCCGGGCGGCAGTGTTCCGGCGGTCGATACCAGGTGGTCGAAGGGACCGATCTCCTCGAACAGGCGAGCGACGTCCGCTTCGTCGGTCATATCGGCAACCAAGCTGGTCACGTGCCCCGCATTGAGCGTCCGTTCGGCCGCCTGCAGTTTCGCGGGCGACCGGCTGACGATCACGACCTTCGCTCCGCAATTGAGAGCAGCTTCCGCGACGCCGAGACCGATGCCGGAGCTGCCGCCGATGACGATGACTTTCCTGTCCACGAGCGATGTCATGGGAGGTCTCCATTCGTTTTGCGATTTCGGTGAGGGTCAAGCTTTGCCGTCGTAGGCGGCTTCGAGGTCGGCGATGATGATCTTGCGCATCCCATACATCGCCTGCCGGACGCGGTTGGCCTTTTCGCGATCCGGGTCGGCACTGAGCCGCGGCAGGATTTCCGGGATGACCTGCCAGTAGACGCCGAACTTGTCGGTGAGCCAGCCGCAGGGTTGTTCCCTGCCGCCGCCGGCGGTGAGCGCCTCATAGTAGTAGTCGGTCTCGGCCTGGTCCCTGGTCTCGATGTAGAGTGAGAGCCGCTCGTTGAAAGGCGGCTGCGGCCCGGCATTGAGCGCTGTAAGGTGCAGACCCTCGAGCTCGAAATCGAAGGTGGCATGCGGGACCGTCTTGTTGGTTCCGGACACCCAGTCGGTGTATTCGAGCGTCTGGAGCGCTTTGCTGTTCTTGAAGACCGAGAGATAGAAATCGCGGGCCTCCTTGGCGTCGGTATTGAACCAGAGGAATGGGTGGATGGTGGCCATGTCCGTTCTCCGTTAATTCCTTGCGGCAGCGATCTTTGGCGAAGGGCCTGTCCGCTGTTGCTTTCATTCAGGCTTAGCGGTGATCCGACGGCCGATAGACCGAGCCGTCCCAGTCGCGGGCAAACCCGAGGTCTTCGAGCCGGCGGGTCGAGAAGCGTGCAATCTGGCGCTCGGTCCGGCGCCGGCTGCTCGATGCGAGGATGCGGCCGGCCATGCCTGTCAGGACGTCGACGATGGGTTCAACTCGTTTGGCATTCATGGTGCTCTCCCAGAGTGGCGGCAGTTTTGGTTTCAGCAGTTGCCCCGCGACTTTCGTCAGCGAGAGTATCAGTCACATCAAGTCGCCTTTTTAAGCGGCGGTGAATGACTGAATACGCGAGCAAATATGCCGTCTTCTGGCCTGGACGACAAACGACTTATCGGCGACAATGTGTGAGCATCGCTCACACATAGGTATCGATCCATGCCCCGGAAGCTGCCTCCCCTCACCACCTTGCCGAGCTTCGAAGCGGCGGCGCGCCTGTTGAGTTTCTCCAAGGCGGCAGAGGAACTTCATGTCACCCACGGCGCGATCAGCCGGGCGATCAAGAACCTTGAGGATCAGCTCGGTGTGCAGTTGTTCGAGCGCGGTACGCGTTCGGTGAGCCTGACCGCCGTCGGCGAGCCCTATGCGCGGGCGGTGCGCGAGGTGCTCGACCAGTTGGCCGCCGCCACTGCTGCGGCAACGGCCCGCTATTCGAGCTCGACACTGAACGTAAGCACCTCCGATGGCTTCGCGGGGAGATGGCTGGTGCCACGCCTCTACCGCTTTCACCGTGCGCATGGCGACATCGATGTGCGGGTTTCGACGAGCGGGAAGCTGACCAACTTCCTCGGCGACGGCATCGATGTCGCCGTCCGTTATGGCAGCGGAAACTATCCGGGGCTCACGTCGGAGTTCCTCACTGGTGAGGAGGTGTTTCCAGTGTGCAGCCCAAAGCTTCTTGAGGGTGCGCATCCGCTCCGCACGCCTCAGGACCTCAGACACCACACGCTGATCTGTGACAGCTTTCCGATCGACTGGGCGACCTGGCTGGCGAGCGCCGGGGCCGAGGGCGTGGACCCGCAGAGCGGGATTACCTTCGACTCTGCCACCTTTGCCATGGAGTCGGCCGCACAGGGCGAGGGGGTGGTGCTGGGTCGGACCATGCTGGTTGCGGCCGACCTCGCCGCTGGGCGGCTTGTCCGCCCCTTCGGCCACGCCCTGAAATCCCCTTCCAGCTTCTATCTCGTCTACCCGCCGGAGGCGATCCGTCAGCGCAAGGTCAAGGCTTTCAGGGATTGGCTGCTTTCAGAAGTCACGCCGCAAACGGACTGACGGGAAGGCCGAGAGAACAGGATCGTCGACGGGTCAATCGCCCGGTGACTGTCGGCTCGCCCGAACTGCGGTGATGATCCAGGCGCGCGAGTCGAAAAGCACACCGTCCGCGGTCAAGTGCGCGTCGAGCAGATCGCGCAACCGCCGTAGCGCCGCGTCGACATCCACATCCGCGCGGGCGAGCGGATCCTTGACCAGTTGCAGGCCAAGCAAAGCGTCATAGGCCGCATCGACGTCCTGGCCGTAGAAGACCGGCTCACGCACTTCGGCAAAGTCGACCGAAACAAAGCCGGATGCACGCAAGATCTCCGCGGTGATGGCGGGGTCGCCAAGCGAAAACGGGGTGGCGGCGCCCGGCGATATGGCGGTCCCCGGCGCAATCGCCCGCTGAATGGCAGTCGCCCACTCGTTGCGGTCCTGGCCCTGCCATACCATCCACACAAGACGTGCCCCTGGTCGCATCGCCCGGCCGATATTGGCGAACGCCGCCGCCGGATCGGCAAAGAACATCACGCCAAATCGACTGATGCACAGATCGAAGCCGGCAGGCGGAAATACCAGCAATTGCGCATCGCCGCGCTCAAAGGCGACGTTTCGCAATCCTTCTTCGGCGCTACGGCTCCGGGCGATCTCGAGCATCTGCGCCGATACGTCCACGCCGAGCACGCTGCCTTCCACCGCGACACTGGCGGCATCACGAGAGGATTGTCCCGAACCGCAGCCGATATCGAGCACGCGATCGCGCGTTCCCGCCTTGACCGCAGCCCTGAATACCTCGTTGTGCCGCCGCAGTTCGGCGTCGTAAAACTCAGCGCAGTTCAACACCATCGCACGCCTGTCTGGAGGTGGGCCGGCAGCATTTCCGGCCGCTCTGCCCTGATCTTTTCGCGTCGGGCTGACCCCGAACTGTCAGCCGCGCCGCGCCGCCTCGATCGCTGCAACGTCGATTTTCTTCATCTCCATCATCGCCTCGAATGCGCGCTTTGCTTCATCGCCGCCGGCGGCCATCGCTTCGGTCAGCACGCGCGGCGTGATTTGCCAGGAGATGCCCCATTTGTCCCTGCACCAGCCGCACGCACTTTCCTGGCCGCCATTGCCGACTATGGCGTTCCAATAGCGGTCGGTCTCCTGCTGATCGTCGGTGGCGATCTGGAAGGAGAAGGCTTCGTTGTGTTTGAACGCGGGCCCGCCATTGAGGCCGAGACAGGGGATGCCCGCGACCGTGAACTCGACCGTCAGCACGTCGCCCGCCTTGCCGGACGGGTAGTCGCTGGGAGCGCGGTGGACGGATTTCACCGAGCTGTCAGGAAAAGTGTCGGAATAGAAACGGGCCGCAGCCTCGGCGTCCTTGTCGTACCAAAGGCAGATCGTGTTCTTGGCGATTGTCATTGCTGGTCCCTTTGCTTTCGAAATCAATCTGGGCTTTTGAAATCAACCCGGGTTTTTCACAGCTGGCCTCGGCGTTGCACCGGACATGGAAATGCGCTCGTGCCATCGACGTTCCGACAGCAACTGCCCGGAACCAAGGTACCACGGCTGGTGCTTTCAGGACCAGATGCGGGCAGTGACTCGAACCGGAGATCCGCCTGGTCCGACCGGCGGCCTCACTTTTGGGTAGGGCAGCGCCGCTTTGCTCAAGGTCGCGCTGGCTTTCCGTTGGTGCGCCGTTGCCTCAGAAGGCGCATGAGCAAGTTCCGTCTGTCCTTGCGCGGGACGAGTTCGATATCGCTGACGAGTTTTGCGCCGCCCTTGTGCCGCTCCAATGTGATCTTGCGGCTATGGAAAGCTTCCAGCTCGGCGCGATGCGCTACGCTTATGATGGTGACCTTCGGCAATTCGCGAATGATCATCTGCATCATGTTGTCCTGGCTCTTCTCATCGAGTGCCGACGTTGCCTCGTCCAGCACGATGATATCGGGGCGGTGCAGCAGAAGACGCGCGAAGGCGAGGCGCTGCTTTTCGCCACCCGACAAGGTCTGGTCCCATGGGGCGTCCTCCTCAATCCTGTCGTTGAGGTAGTCGAGTCCCACCTTGTCGAGCGCAGCCTTGATCTTATCCAGCGTCCAGCTGTCGGCGGCGCCTGGATAGGCGACAGCGCGGCGAAGGGTCCCGGTCGGGATGTAAGGCCGTTGCGGCAACATGAACAACCGTCTGTCGGCGCGGATGTTGACGCTGCCGCTACCCCATGGCCACAGACCCGCGATGGCCCGCACCAGTGTACTCTTGCCCGAGCCGGATTCGCCGGCGACGAGCACCCGCTCGCCTGGTTCGATCACGACCTCGGTTTCCTTGACCACGGCGGTGCCGTCGTCGAGCGACACGGAGAGATTGTTCAGGCTGAGCATCGCATCGCTGCCGGTCTCGCCGCGCTTTATGCGTCCCAGCGTGTTGCTCTGTTCCGCCCGCTCGAGCCCGTCGAGCGACATCATCAGCGAGGCGATGCGCCGTGCAGAGGCATTCCAATCGGCGAGACGGGGATAGTTGTCGACCAGCCATCCGAACGCGCCCTGCACGATGGCAAAGGCCGAGGCAGCCTGCATGACCTGCCCAAGTGTCATGCTGCCTTCGAGGAACTTCGGAGCGCAAAGCAAGACCGGCACGACTGGCGCAAACAGGCTCGACCCTTGGGACACCAGCGCCGTGCGCATGTGCTGGCCTGCAAGGAGCGCCCATTGCCTGAGCACATGGGCGAATGTCTTGTCCATGCCGCTGCGCTCCTCCTCCTCGCCGCCGAGCAATGCGATACTCTCGCCGTTTTCCCGCACGCGCGTCAGCGAGTAGCGGAACTCGGCTTCCGCCTGATTTTTTTCCCCGGAGAGGTGGACGAAATGGCGGCCGATGACCGCCATCGAGGTGGACGTGATCGCGGCATAGAGCACTGCGGTGATGACCAGGAAGCCGGGAATGGTGACGGTCGAACCTGCAATCGTCAGGGTCAGGGCGCCGCCGATCGTCCACAGCACCACGATGAAGGTCGAGGCCGACAGAAATGCGACGATGACACCGGCAATGAAATCGACCGGCGATTCGGTGGCAATCCGCAAATCCTCGGCGATGCGGGCTTCGGGGTTGCTGTGGTCGCCGCCGACGAGGTTCAGCTGATAGTAGCGGCCGCTTGCCAGCCAACGCGCGATGACCGCGGTGGTGAGCCAGGAACGCCAGCGGCGCTGTATCTTCATGCGAAAGAAGACTTGTGCCACCACAAGGCTGGCGCTTCCGAGCACGAGTGGCAGGAATACGGCGCTCAGCCAATATACGGTGTGGGCATTGCGTTGCTCAATGGCGTCGAAAATTGCGCGATTCCAGACATTGATCCCATACTGGAAGCCGACATTGGCGACGATCAGGACCAACAGCCCGATCGTCAACGGCCAGGCGACCCTGTCGCCACTGCCGCTCCAGTAACCGCGGGCGCTGATCCAGAAGCGCTTAAGCAGATATCTCTTGCGCACCCGCTCGGCCTCTTCAGGTGTCCAGCTTAGGATCGGGTTCGGTGACATCCGGCGGCGGCGCGGGCTTGCCGACGACCTCGGACGCGACCTCGACAGTCGTCTGGCGCGACTTCGCGGCATCGCGCGATTGGGCGCCGTCAACCGATTTCAGCTTGAATTTAGCTTGGGGCATCCGGCGATAACGGCTTAAAAATCAGAAGGTTTCACAGCGTCCGCTCGATACGCCGGCTGCCGACAGCACCAGGGCTTCTCCAGTGTTCCAGTGCTCGTAACACCCTATGGTCGTTCTCGAAAATGACGGCCTGTGATCTGGTGCGGGACAGCTAACCGAACCCACAAGATGGAGATGTGTTCTGTTGTGTTTCGGCACCAGCCGAAAGTGAATGGTGTCGGGCCCGTCCGAGCTTGATAAGTCAGCAGTGCATCGGCGTCGGAACAAGGGTGCGATTTTGCCGTTGAGCGAGAAACTGGAAGCGACCCGCATGTCCGAATTGCCGATTGAGGAGATCGAAGGGCGGCTGAACGCCCAGCGCGAGACTTTGGCGCTGGTCGTCGCGCTGCTTGCCAGCAAGGATACGGCGCCCGAGCGAATATGGGCCGAACTGGAGGACCGTTTTCAGTTTCAGAACAGTCAGGAGGACCCCGGCGTCCTGCCAAGCCGCGCATTCGCCATCGAGGCTGCGAAGATGCGGGAGTTCAAGCTGATCGCCGAAGAGGCGCGGGCGCGCAACGCGGAATGGAACGGCAGGGACAAGCCACAGGGCGCCAGCTGACACCCCGGCGAGTGCTTGCAGGACCGGCTGTTTTGCCGTGACCGAGCATGTCAGCTTTGCTGCAAAAATGTACGCGCCAACTCCTCCCATTCCTCGTCAAGCGTTGAGGTCGACGGCGCGGCATTGCTGCGGCGATACCAATATTCCGCATTCGACTGGTCGCCTTCCTTGCGGTGGAGATAGGCATGTACGTGCATGCCGGCCGTATCGTCGCGCTGCTGCGCGCATTCGTGCGCCTTAGCCCAATCGCCCTTTGCATCCCACCACAGCGCCTGCAGGGCAGGACTCAAGCCGGCTGGCGGCTGTGGTTCGGCAATCGAATCCCTGAAGGCTTGCAGATCCATTTTGTTCACCATAGCGACGGTACAGGGCGTCTATAATAACCACGCCGGCGGCCGACCGATAGCGTGCATCGGGCGGGATGACTGACATAGATATCAGGACTGCCGAGAGCGGAGGTCCGATAACCGCACTGCCAGACGCTTGATTCGATGACCTGCATGAAATAGTGCGCGCCACGAAACCATGATGCCTGAGACAGCGAGGATAAGTAGCGAGCCGATGACAGCCTCCGACAACCCACGCCAATTCTACCACGGCACCCGGGCCGACCTTAAACCGGGAGACCTGATCGAAGCCGGCTACAGCTCCAATTACGGCGCGCGAAAGCAGGCAGCCTGGGTCTATCTGACCGGCACTCTGGATGCGGCTATCTGGGGTGCAGAACTGGCCGCCGGTGACGGACGCGAAAGGATCTACATCGTGGAACCAACCGGCCCGATCACCGACGACCCCAACCTTACGGACAAGAAATTTCCCGGCAATCCGACGCAGTCCTATCGCTCCCGCCAGCCGCTCAGGATCACGAGCGAGGTCACCGAGTGGCAGGGCCACTCGCCCGAGCGGCTGAAAGAGATGAAGGACCATATCGAACGGCTGAGGGCGCAAGGCATCGAGGCGATCGATTGATCGCGAAGTCCTGCGATTGCCAAGCTTGACCTGGCTGACGGTCGGCGGCAGTCTCATTTCTGCGTCGCAGCCGCCGCGAAATACGGCTCCACGTCCGCAATGGGTCCGTGAGTTGTCGTTGCTTGCAGGGGCTGGAGAGCGGATGCTTCCTTTCATCTCGTCGCGAACGTGATGATCTCGGAGCTCGAAGGGCCAACTGGGCTGCCGTCAAAGCCGCCGAATTGCCGTTCGATCCGTAGCCCCGCGTTCCCCAGCAGGCTCGATAGGGCGTCCATGTCGAGGAATCGCAAGGTGCTGCGACTAACTTTCGGAAGGCTCGGATGCTTTCCGCCGAACCTGTGGGTGAATGTCACGGTCTGGCCATCGAACGGCATGATCACCTCTGTTGTGATCTGCACCAGAGACCCGTCAGGCAGCTCAACGACGACAGCATTTTCGGGTGTCCAGTGCTCCCACGCCCGCACCGAAGGGTTCCGCGTTTCGAACGCGAAGCATCCGCCTGGCACAAGGGCGTGTCGCGCAGCCGCCATGAAATCCCCCAGATCTTCGTCGCTGACAAGGGCCTGGAATGCGTGCCCCGTCATCACAATGAGATCAAACTCGGCTGTCCAGCCGGCCGATTGGAGATCGCCGAGGACCCATTCGATATCCGTGCGCGTTCGTGCCCGATTCAACACGCCGGGTGCTGGGTCGATGCCGCAGAGCCGCCCTGAATGTCCGGCCAGGCGTGCCTCGTGAAGGAGGGTGCCCGTTCCACATCCGACATCAAGCACCGCGTTTGCTGTTAGAATGCGGGGCAGGTAGAAATCATAGTCGTCGCGCGCAGATCTCGGGTGCCAGGCATCATAGACGGCAGCGAGATACGGGTCGGCGAAAAACTGGTCGACCATAAGGCGATATCCCCAATCAACTTTGAATGTGCGAGCGGTGTCGCCGAGAGCATATAGCCCATAAGTCGCGTCGCTCGTTACCGCACGACCTCGCGGTGACCGCCGGGCAGGCGGGTGGCGATAAGCTTGTCGATGCGGCGGCCGTCGAGGTCGACGACCTCGAAGCGCCAGCCTTGCGCGTCGACGCATTCGCCGGTCGCCGGCAGATGATGCAAATGCGACAGCACATAGCCGGCGACGGTTTCGTAGTCGCGGTTCTCGGGCAGGTCGATGCCGAGGACCTCCGCCATCTCGTCGGCCTGCATGTAGCCGGCAAGCAGCCATGAGCCGTCCTCGCGCTTGACGGCGTTTTCCTCTTCGCCGGCATCGAGATCCGAACGGAAGACGCCGGTAATCGCTTCCAGTATGTCGGCCGGGGTGACGATGCCTTCGAAATGGCCGTATTCGTCATGCACCAGCGCCATCGGCACGTCGGATTCCTTCAGCGTCGCAAGCACGTCCAGCGCGTCGGCCTGGTCATGCACGATTGGCGCGACCCGCACGTGCCGGCGCGGGTCGAGGGCGCGGCCGCCGAGCATTGTGGCCAGCACGTCGCGGGTCTGGACGACGCCGATCATGGCGTCGACGCCGCCGTCGCCGGCCGGCAGGCGCGAATGCTGGGTCTCCATCAACAGCTTCCTGATGGCCGCCTCGTCGGCTTGCAGATTGATCCAGTCGACCTCGGTGCGCGGCGTCATCACCGCGCGCACGGCACGGTCGCCGAGCCGCATGACGCCGGCGATCATGCGCCGTTCGTCGGATTCGATGGTGCCATGGTGTTCGGCCTCGGCGACCAGCATCTTGATCTCCTCGTCGGTGACCTTGTCCTCGCTCTGGCCGCGCTGGCCAAGCAGCCACAGGAGGGCCCGGCCGGAAAAATCGAGCAGGAAGACCAGCGGCGCCGAGACGCTGGCGAGGATGGTCATTGCCGGGGCGACCCTGACGGCGACCCGTTCGGGGTCGCGCAATGCGATCTGCTTGGGCACCAGTTCGCCGATGATCAGCGAGCCATAGGTGATGAGGGCGACGACGATGCCGACGCCGAGCGGATCGGCGAGGTTTTCGCGGATGCCGGCCGACGCCAGGGAGGTGGCCAGCCGCTCGCCGAGCGTGGCGCCGGAAAAGGCGCCGGACAAGACGCCGACCAAAGTGATGCCGATCTGCACCGAGGACAGGAATTTTCCCGGATTGGCGCCGAGCGCCAGAGCCCGGCCGGCGCCCTTGACGTTGCGGTCGATCATCGTCTTGAGGCGCGCCGGCCGCGACGAGACGATGGCGAGTTCGGACATCGACAGAAGGCCGTTCACGCAGATGAGGACGACCACGATGGCAATTTCAGCATAAAGCATGCCGGGTCCATAGCATTGCCGCGCGGCTTTCGAAAATAGGACGGTCGCGCTTTTTAAATTTAGCGAGCCGGGCAATCAGGCGGCACCCCATGCCGCATCCCAGGGCGGCGCGGAAAAATGCTCGATCAGGGCGTCGACGACGACGCGCACCTTTGGCGCGAGATTGCGAGTTACCGGCCAGATGGCATGCACCACGGTGTTTTCGACAAGACAGTCCGACAGAACCATTTCGAGCTCGCCGCGCCTGATGCTGCCGGCCGTCAGCCATGTCGGCAGATAGACGATGCCGCAGCCGGCCAGTACCGCATCGAGCATCGGTTCGCCGTGGCCGAGCACCAGCCGCGCCTTGGGCGCGAATTTCTCGAGACGGCCGTCGGCATGCCTGACGGTCCAGGGATGGACCGTGCCGTCGCGGCCGTAGCCGATGAGGCTGTGCCTGGCCAGGTCCTCGATCGAGTGCGGCCTGCCATGGGCGTCGAGATAGGCGGGGGCGGCGACGATGGCCGAACGCTGGGCATAGATGCGGCGCGCGGCGAGCGACAAGCTGTCGTCGAGGTCGCCCATGCGCACCGCCAGGTCGATGCCTTCCTCGATCAGGTCGACGCGCCGGTCGTTGAACGAGATTTCCATCGTCAGATCCGGGAATTTTTTGGAAATGTCGAACAGAACCGGGGCGACGCACCGCCGGCCGAAGGCCAAAGGCAGGTCGACACGCAGCCGGCCGGAAGGCACCTGCTTGCGCGAAGCCAGCAGTGACTGCGCGGCTTCGATCTCGGCCAGTGCCCTGACGCAGGCTTCGTAGTAGCTCAGGCCCTCGCTGGTCGGGCTCAGGCTGCGGGTGGTGCGGTTGAGCAGGCGAACGCCCAATCGCTGTTCCAGCTGCGCGATCGACTTGCCGACCGCCGATTTCGTGACATGCAGCCGCGCGCCGGCGCCGGTGAAGCTGCCGGCCTCCACCGCGTGAACGAATGCGACGATGCCTTGCAAATTGGCCGATTCCAATGAAGCGCTCCTATTGTAGAGTTTTGCTCCTTAGTCTGTTGCAGAACGTGCCACGTGGAAGCACTTTTCTCCATATTGAAACGGCATAAATGTCTCGCGCACCATCAACCACGGAGCGCGAACCAAATGAGCACCCAAAACAGATCCTGGCAGATGACCGGTTTCGGCCTGTCCAGTTTGAAGCCGGCCGAGGGAAAGCTGCCCCGACCCGGGCCGCATGATCTTCTGGTACGCGTCACAGCGGTATCGCTGAATTACAAGGACAGGATGATCGTCGATGGCGTGCTGATACCGGACCTCAGCTTGCCGTTCGTGCCGACATCGGACGCGGTTGGCGAAATTGTCGCCACCGGCAGCGAAGTCAGCCGCTTCGGCATCGGGCAGCGCGTGCTCGGCCAGGTGATCGCCGACTGGCCGGACGGCAACGCCCCGCCGGTGCTGCACAAGCATACGCTTGGTTCGTCACTGCCCGGCATGCTGTCCGAGCATGTTCTCTTTCACGAGGATGCCGCCGTGGCGGCGCCGCCGTCGCTCAGCGATGTCGAGGCGTCGACGCTGCCGATCGCGGCGCTGACGGCGTGGTTCGCGCTGGTCGAGGCGGCCAAGCCTATCCCGGGTGAGACCGTTCTCATCCAGGGCACCGGCGGCGTGTCGCTGTTTGCGCTGCAGTTCGCCGCCGCTTTCGGCCTGCGCGCCATCGTCACCTCGAGCAGCGACGAGAAGCTCGAGCGGGCAAAAGCGCTGGGCGCCTGGAAGGTGATCAATTATCGCAGCCATCCGGCATGGGACGAGGTCGCCCGCGAGTTGACAGACGGCGCCGGCGTCAGGCACGTGCTGGAAATGGTCGGCGGCGACAATGCGCGGCGCTCGCTCAATGCGCTGGGCGCCGACGGCAGGCTGTCGCTCATCGGCCTTCTCGGCAGCATGGAGCTCAGTTTCCCGATCATTCCGTTCCTGCGCAACCGGATCGTCGTGCAGGGCATATCGATCGGCCACCGCCGCGCCTTCGAACGAATGAACCAGGCGATCGAGACGCTTGCGATCAAGCCGGTGATCGACAGGGTGTTTGGCTTCGACGAGGTGCCGCAGGCATTCGAGCGTCTGGAGACGGGACCGTTCGGCAAGATCGTGATCACCGTCCCCTGAGCCCGTCGGGACGAAATGGCTGTCAGACGGGCCGATTGCGCGCCTACGGCAGTTGCAGCAGTACGCCGATGATGGCCTTGCCGTCGGTGAAATAGGGATCGCCTTCGCCGTTGCGCCCGGTCTTTGTTGCGCCGACCCCTGGTATCTCGCTGGTCGAGATCAGCATGCCGGCGGAGGAGAGGTCGCGCATCAGCCCGTCGCGCTCGGCGTCGATGTCGGGGCCGATGTGATGAGTGATCGCGCCCGTGTCATGGCTGAGGCCGACGCCGCGGTCAAAGCTTGCCGAGCCAAGCCAAAGCGGCCGGCCGTCGTCTCCGGTCGCAGCGGTCTGCCAGAAGCGGACGTGGTGGCGCCGGTCGGCGCTGTCGCCGACCGGCTTTTCGAAGGCTAGGTCCTGGGCGCGGCCTTCGAACAGCAGCCGGCTGACCGGCGCGTCGGAATAGGGGCGGTCAAACAGCACGCTTTCGCCGATCTCGATCGCCGTCTTCAGCGAGACCGCGTCTGCCGTATCCCAGCCGGCGACGGCAAAAGCATGGACAAGCTCCTTCTTGGTGCCGACAAGGCCGACATTGATCGGATCGCCCGGAATGCCTTGCGGCGTGTGCGTGACCATCTCGAATTGCTGATTGCGAAAATTGCGGTCCCGCAACGTCCAGAACTCAGGCGCGGCGAAATAGGCGAGCGAAAGATAAGCGGCACAGCATGCCACCAACCAGGTCGTTGCACGTCGTCGAAGGCTTCGTTGGCTCAAGAGGCACCACCCAAGCGTCTGCGCACCATCTTAATCGGCGCAGCAGGTCTTGGGCAGGGGCTGCAATCAGCGGCAGGCGCGATAGCCGTTCTTGCGGTTCTTGATGTCGAAATGGAAATGGTTGCGGTGGTCGTAGTTGTAGCCGGGGCCGAGCACGGTGGTGAAATACTGGCAGCCGTCGGCCCGCACATTGTTGAGGAAGCCGCGCGTGCGGAAGGCGAACAGGCCGGGCTTGCGGACGTCGATGTCGTCGCCATTGTTAAGCTCGATGCTCATCACATCGAGCGCATTGCCCTTGCCGTGTTCCGACAAAACACCTTCGCCGGCGATCCTGCGGCAGGAATAGCTCGAGCCCTGGTGGATGGTCTTGACGCCTGAAAAATAGCGCCAGCGGGCCGATGGGACGAGTTCATTCCTGGTCCAGCCGGCAAAGCTGGCGGCCATGTCGCAGGTCAGCGTCGCGGCCGGCTTCATCGCGACGCTGCCGATGGCCGAGACCCTGACCGGATAATCGATGCCGCATTGGCCTTCATGGATCGGCGCGACGTCGGTGTAGACGACGCCGAGGCGTTTCAGCTCCTTGCGGCAATCGATCTCTGCGGCCGGCATCTGTTCGGCCGGCGACATCGGATTTTCCATGCGCGGATAGGCGGCCGTCATATAGGGGTTGGATGGGACGAGGCGCTGCATGCCGGAATATTCTGGGCCGGAATCTTGCTGGCCGGAATATTGTGGGTCGGAATAGGGCGGAACGGCAGCGGTCTGGCTGCCGACGTCGACGGCCGGCTGCAGCGACAGCACGCTGCCGGTGTTGCAGGCGGAGACCGCCGCAATGGCAAGCACGACGGCAAGCCTGCCGGCCATGCGCGCGCGTCCTGTGTGCCGCGCAGCGACAAGCGCAGCGCGAATTAGCCCGGCCATCGGAAGGGTCCCTGTCCCCAGATGGCACAGACTCTAAACCTGAAGAGTAAAGGAAAAATCAGCGGCGCCGTTCACGCCTGCGGCAAAATTGCGGCGCCCGCTATCGGCGGCCGGCGTTATTGGCAAAACGTGCCGCCATTGCGGCGCGGTTCGAGGTCGAAGTGGAGATGCTGCGAATGATCGGCGTCGCTGCCGGGGCCAAGCACGGTCTTGAACGGTCCGCAGGCTGCCTTGCGCACTGTGTCCAGGAATTTCGCGTCCTTTTCCGGCGGCGCCGGGCCGACATCGATCTCCTTCCCGTCCGAAAGCGTGAAGCTGGCGATATCGAGCGCATTGCCGAAGGCGTGCTCCGACAATTTGCCCCCGCCATTGCGCGACCGGCAGACGAAGGCGGAGGCCTGGCCGATCGATTTGATATCCATGCCGAACTCGGCCTTTGCAGCAGGCTGGATGACCGAAGCAGCAAAGCGTGCGGCCGCTTCAGCCATCTGGCAATTGAGCTCGGGCTCCGGGCCGATGGCGATGGATTTGCCGAGCGTCCTCAGCACGATCGGGTAGGGGATCGAGCAACCGACCGCCGTATCATGCTCGGGCTTGCGCTCCTCGAAATCGACGCCCATCGATTTCAGCCGCCTGCGGCAGGCCAATTCCTCGGCCGGCATTTCTTTCTCGGCAATTGCGACCGATCGAGGATCGGGAAGGATTTCTTGCTCCGCCTTTTTGTCTGCCTCGGCCGGATTTTGTGGCGCGACCGATGGGTTTGCCTGCGGCTCGGCCTGCGCCGGCTTTTCAGGCGGCTGTGGTGCGATCGCCGGCGGCTTCGGCTGCTCGGTCCTGGACTGGCCATTTTGGGGCTGATCGTTTTGAGGCTGACCGTTTTTGGGCCGCTCAGCCTCCGGAGCGGGGCGTGGTTCGGGGACCGGGATCTCGGTTGGTGCTGGCGGAGTGACTTGCTGGTTGAGTTGCGGAACCGGTGCGGTTGGCGGCAGCTCGGGCGCCTTGGCTGAAACGGGTCCCGCCAGCGGCGTAGCCGCAACGGCCAGCAGCAATCTGCCCAATCTGAAAAAGCCAAACGCCGCCATTGGATCGCAACGGCCAGAATGCAGGGAAGTTGCCTTGGGCGAGGGGGGCTGGCGATCACAATCGGTAACCGCGCTGTTACGCGCCGATCGCTTCCAGCCCCTCCTCGAGCCAGTCCGCCAGCAGCGGCATGCCGAGTAGATATTTTGCCGTGCGCTTGTTGGCGCGCTCGCGGGCGGCGGTCAGCGCGTCCGTCCATTCCGTCGCGTCATAGTCGCCGCGGCCAACCCAGGCCAACGCAATCAGTTCGGCCGCTTCGTCGACATTGAGATCGTCGATCAGCTCGCGCAGTTCTTCCTCGGTGAGATCTTCGGAGCTTTCCTCGGCAAGGCCGTCATGATGGTGGTTGTCGTGCGCGTTGCCGTCGAGCTCTACCTCGTGCTCGGCGCCGTCGGTATAGTCTTCGTTGACGGCGGCGCTGAGCGCCTTTGCCTTCAGGATGAACAGGCGCACGGTGTCGGGACCGATCGAAAGCTCCCAGTCTCGTTCAACGCGTTGCTGCACCGGCCGTCTCCCTGCTTCGTGCTCGGTCGGCCCGATGATAGCGGATTTGCAGCGCTCGTCACGTTCTCTTGCGCGTGGGCGTTAATCGTGAACCATGATTTATGATGCCCTCTCTTCCCGGAATAAGATGGCCTTGCTGGGAGAGATCGCGGTTTTGAGATAGGATGACATTTTCCGGGACGAAACGGCTTTGGGCCGGCGTTAGTGTTGCATTGTCAGGTTCAAAGGAGAGTGTAATGCGCAGACGATTGCTGATTTACGCCATGGCCATTGCCGCCCTGCCGCTGATTGCGGCTCCGGCGTTTTCGGCTGGTGAAGGCGGGGGAGGTGGTGGCGGCGGCGGCGGTAATGGCGGCGGCGGCCAGAGCCAGTGCAAGAAGGGGGAGGCCTGGGACAAGAAGCAGAAGAAATGTGTCTCGCCGAAGCAAGGTATGCTGGATGACGACAGCATCTATGATGCCGGTCGCGCGCTGGCGATGGATGGACGCTATGACGAGGCGATCGCCGTGCTCAGCCTCGCCGCCAACAAGCAGGACCCGCGCATCCTCAACTATCTCGGCTATTCGCACCGCCATTCCGGCCGCGTCACCGTCGGCCTCGGCTATTACGAGGAAGCGCTGCGCATCGACCCGAACTACACGCTGGTACGCGAATATCTCGGCGAGGCGCACCTGCAGATCGGCGATCTTGCCGGCGCCCAGGAACAGCTCCGCGAAATCGAGAAGCGCACGGGCAAGGGATCTCGCGAATACGGCATGCTGTCGGAGCAGATCGATCATTTCATGAGGAGCTGATCCGACCTCCGGACGCTGCTCATACCGGCTGCGGCGATCGCAGCCGGTTTTTTGCTGTGCTCACATGCTGCTCCGAACCGGAATTTGGCATCACGGTACACGTGATGCGCTCCTTGACGTTAGGTCAGCCGCGCAATCGGTGGATGATTTTTCAAAATCCGACTTTTTGGACGTGAAAAACCCGCGAAGATTGCTATATCTTGCAAAGATTGTGGTGAGACGGTTCCGTTAGCGAGGCTGCCGGACCGTTTTCTTTTTGTACCATCGACAAGGTCGCTCCCGATTGCGGGGGCGGCGGCAGGAAAGGTCAGGCATTATGAACAAGGTCCCGATGACAGGCGAGGGGTTCGCGTCATTGAAGGAAGAACTGCGCTGGCGCCAGCAACAGGAGCGGCCGCGTATCATCGAGGCGATTTCCGAAGCGCGCTCGCATGGCGACCTCTCCGAAAATGCCGAATATCACGCGGCAAAAGAGGCACAGAGCCTCAATGAGGGCCGGGTCAACGAACTCGAGGACCTGATCGCGCGGGCCGAGGTGATCGACGTCACCAAGCTCAGCGGCGACAAGGTCAAGTTCGGTGCCACCGTGGTGCTGGTCGACGAGGATACCGAGGAGAAAAAGACCTACCAGATCGTCGGCGACCAGGAAGCGGACGTGAAGTCCGGCCGCATCTCGATCTCCTCGCCGATCGCGCGCGCCCTGATCGGCAAGGAAGTCGGCGATGCCATCGAGGTCAACGCACCGGGCGGCGCCAGGGGTTATGAGATCGTCCAGGTGCAATTCATTTAGAACCTTTTGATAATTCCACTCTGGCGGCCGACTGGCGCGGTTTTCTGCGCTTCCGGTGCTCACGTACTTTAAGTACGCTCCGCTCCGGTCCTCGAAAACCACGCTATTCGACTCGCCAGAGCGAATTCTGAAAAGGTCCTATGCAGAGCCTGGTAATTTAAGCGCCAGCAATCTCTCTGCTTCCGCCATCACCTCCGGCGGCGTGACGCTGCGGCCAGGCGCGGCCAGTAGCGTCGATGCGAACGGCCCGCGCGGGCCGGTCAGGCCGGGCTCCGTCGCCAGGAATACCGCCACCGTCGGTACGCCGAAGGCGCTGGCGAGATGGGTCAGGCCGGTGTCGGCGCCGATGACCAGCGCCGAGCCGCCGATGACGGCGGCGATCTCGGCAAGCGGCGACCTGGGAACCACCACGGTTTGCGAAACGGCGCGGGTGATCGCTTCGGCAACCGCCTGTTCCCGGTCGTTCGACCAGGTGGTGACCGGGGTCATCTCTCGTGCCACGAGAAGCCTGGCGATTTCGATCCAGTCCGCAACCGGCCATTTCTTGTCCTCGCGGCTGGTGCCGTGCAGCAGGAAGGCAGTTTGGCCGGCGATCGAGGCCGAGCCGTCGGCTGGCGGCACTATGCCGGAATCGAGGTTGGAGAGATCGGGCTGGTAACCTAGCGCCAGCCCGAACAACCGCCGCGTCCGTTCGATGGCGTGCAGGTCGCGCGGCACCGAGTATCGCCGGTCGTAGAACATTGTCGCCGACGGTTCGCGTGCGCTCGAGCGGTCGAAGCCGGCAATTGGTGCTGCCGCCAGCCGCGCCACCAGCGC
Organism: Mesorhizobium sp. M0045; assembly: GCF_040323385.1. Classification (NCBI taxonomy): domain Bacteria; kingdom Pseudomonadati; phylum Pseudomonadota; class Alphaproteobacteria; order Hyphomicrobiales; family Phyllobacteriaceae; genus Mesorhizobium; species Mesorhizobium sp. M0045. Next base: position 95,664 of record NZ_JAMYUY010000008.1, on the reverse strand, counting down.
CGATTTCAGCAAGCCTTGTGCATCGAGGACGAGGTCGTAGCGGGACGCGCGCAAGGCGCTGCGCAGGCCGACCACTTCCCGCCATGTGACGGGCTCGAGCAGCTTCCCGCGCCAGCGCCGGATCGCCACGCTGTGGATGGTTTGGATGGCTGGATGCAGCGCCGCGATGCCGGCAAAGGCCTCTTCCACGCACCAGTGGAAGGAAATATCCGGGCGGGCGCGGCGCGCGTCCTCCACTGCGGGAAAGGTGTGGATGACGTCGCCCATCGACGACGTCTTGACGATCAGCACCTTCATGCGGCGGCCGGCATTTCCAGCAGCCGCTCCGCCGCCGCCACGACGCGTTCGACCTCCAGCGTCTTCAGGCAGTTGAGATGACCGAGCGGGCAGATTTTTTTGTGGCAGGGCGAACAGGACAGGCCGAGCCAGACCAGTTCGCGACGCTCGGCGAGCGGCGGCGTGTTGTCGGGCGAGGTCGAGCCGTAGACGGCGACGACCGGCGTGCCGACGGCGGCGGCGACATGCATCAGTCCGCTGTCGTTGGAGACGGCGAGCCTCGCCGCGGCGATCAGGTCGATGGCATCCTCCAGCCGCGTCTGGCCGGCAAGGTCGGAGGCGCCCGGCGTCAGCGCCGCGATTTCAGCCGTCACCTCAGCGTCGTTCTTCGATCCGAACAGCGCGACGCCAAACCCTTTCGCCATCATCTCCCGGGCAAGGCCGGCATAGTGTTCGCTCGGCCAGCGCTTGGCCGGGCCGAATTCTGCGCCGGGCATGAGTGCCACGAATTTCCCCGCCGTCAGCCCGAAACGGCTGAGCAGTGCCGCCTGGCTGGCTTGATCGACGGCGAGCTTCGGCGGCTGGAAGGCGCCACCACGGGCAAGGCTGAAATAGGCCTGCGCGGTGCGCCGTTTCAGGCGATCGGGCAAGGGCACGATGTCGGTCAGCAGCCCGTAGCGCATTTCCTTGAGATGGCCGACACGGCGCGGAATGCCGGCAAAGAACGGGATCAGCGCCGACTTCCAGCTTCCCGGCAGGACAAAGGCCATGTCGTAGCGGCCGCGCAGCAGGCGGCCGAAGCGCCTTCGGACGCGGAATTCGAACGCGCCGGATTGCAGCGGCAGGTCGATCTGCTGGCGGATTTCGGGCATGCGCTTGACCAGCGGTGCTGCCCACGCCGGCGCCAGCACGTCGATGGCGGCGTTCGGATGAAGCTCCCTCAGCGCCTGGAACAGGCACTGCGCCATCACCATGTCGCCCACCCAGCGTGGGCCGATCACGAGGATCGTTGGGCTTTCAGCCATTCGACATAGTCTCTGACGCCGGTTTCCACTGTGCGGAACTGGCCATTGTAACCGGCTGCGCGCAAGCGGGACATATCAGCTTGCGTAAAGCTCTGGTAGCTGCCCTTGAGGTGGTCGGGAAACTCGATGAATTCGATCTGGCCCTTGCCGAGCGTATCGATCACCGTTTCGGCAATGGCGCGAAACGGCTGGGCGTTGCCGGTGCCGCAGTTGAAGATGCCGCTAGAACCGCGTTTCCACAGCCACAGATTGACGTCGGCGACATCGCCGACATGGATGAAGTCGCGGCTCTGCTCGCCGGGCCCGAAACCGCCATAGGCGCCGAACAGCTTGGGGTTTTCACCGCGTTCGACCTGGTTGAACAAATGGAAGGCGACAGAGGCCATGGCGCCCTTATGCGCCTCGCGCGGACCGTAGACGTTGAAATAACGCAGGCCCGCCACCGGCGAATGGTCGGTATCGAAAACGGTGCGGCGGACATAGTCGTCGAACAGCTTTTTCGAATAGGCATAGACGTTCAGCGGCCGCTCGCATTCCGGCTCCTCGCGAAACTCGGCGCCGCCGCCATAGACCGAAGCGGACGAGGCATAGAGGAAGGGTACGCGCAAGGCCAGGCAGGCGTGCAGCAGGTGCTTCGAATAGGTGTAGTTGACCTCCATCATGAACTTGCCGTTCCATTCGGTGGTGGTCGAGCAGGCACCCTGATGGAAAACCGCCTCGATGCGGCCGAGGTCACCGGCCTCCATCCGCGCCAAAAAGTCGTCCTTGTCGAGATAGTCGGCGATCTCGAGATCGGCGAGATTGGCGATCTTGTGGCCGTCGGTGAGGTCGTCGACGACGAGAATGTCGCTGAAACCGTCGGCGTTGAGCGCGGCGACGATGTTGGAACCGATCATGCCGGCGCCGCCCGTGACGATGATCATTTTAGTACGCCCTGACTTGCCGTTGCTTGCCGATTCCGGCCCTTATAGGGGAGGCCGGCAGGCCTGTCGACAAAGCAGGTGGCGGGGCGGCCGGATGAGCGCCACAGTGCCGCCGCAAACGTCACGTTTCAGTCGGCCTGCCGGCCAACCGGCGACAGGAGCAAGGTAATGCCGTCAACCGAACTGCTTGTCGCCTTTTTCGCCACCACGGCGATCTTCGCCTATATCCCTGGGCCCGCCATGCTCTATGCCGCTGCGCAAACCATGGCGCGCGGCCGCTGGTCCGGCCTGATGGCAGCGCTCGGCATCCATCTTGGCGGCTACGTTCATGTCTTCGCCGCCGCTGTCGGCCTGTCGGTGCTGTTCCATGCCGTGCCGGTGCTTTACATGGCGGTCAAGCTGGTCGGTGCGCTGTATCTGATCTGGCTCGGTGTTTCGTTGTTTCGCGCCAAGGCGCAAAGCGACTTGCCGGGAGTTCAGCCGAAATCCGCCCGCCGCGCCTTTTTCGAGAGCGTTGCCGTCGAGGTGCTCAACCCCAAGACGGCGATTTTCTTCATGGCGTTCCTGCCGCAATTCATCGATGCCTCGGCAGTGTTTCCGGTGTGGCTGCAGTTCGTCGTGCTTGGAACGATCGTCAATTTGATGTTCTCGTCGGCCGACATTGTTTGCGTGGTGCTGGCCGGCGCAGTGATCGCCAGGCTGCGGCAGTCGAGCCGGGCGCAGAGCCTGATGCGGCGCGCCGGCGGTGCGGTGCTTGTCGGACTGGGCGTGCATGTCGCGTTGCAGAAAAGCTGACGCATTGCCTCGCCGCCGCGATCGGTCGAAGGCCTGCCGTTGCGTCGGCTGAAATTGCGGTATATCGGCATCGCCATGAACGGCCGGCCCTGCCAATCGAATTCCCCGTCACTGAAAATCGGCTCTCCCACGCGTTGACATGATCAAGCTGCCCTCTCCCGAACCTCTTCACCGCGCCATTTCGCGCTTCGGCAGCGCCACCGTGCTGGTGGTCGGCGATTTCATCCTGGACCGTTTCGTTAACGGCGTGATCGAGCGCATTTCGCCGGAAGCGCCGATCCCCGTGCTGCACGGGCGCGGCGAAACGCTGGCGATGGGCGGCGCTGGCAATGTCGTCGCCAATATCGTTTCGCTCGGCGCTGCCGTCATACCGGTCTCGGTGATCGGCGCCGACGAGGCCGGCAAGAGCCTCATGCGCATGCTCGGCGAATTTAGCGTCGACACCGGCGGGCTGGCGCAGGATGCCGATCGCATGACGTCGTCCAAAAGCCGCTTCAGCGCGCTCAACCAGCAGGTGCTGCGTTTCGACGAAGAGGAAATCAAGCCGCTGGGCGATGCCGAGCGCGCGACATTGGTCGGGCATTTTCGCGAAGCGCTGGTGCGCGCCGACATCGTCATCCTGTCCGATTACGGCAAGGGCGTGCTGCTCGACGGCGTCGCCGATGAGCTGATCTCGATCTGCCGGCAAGCGGGCAAGCCGGTGCTGGTCGACCCGAAGGGGAGCGATTATGCGCGTTATGCCGGCGCGACGGCAATCACGCCCAACCGCAAGGAACTCGGCGAGGCGGTCGGCCGCGCAGTATTTGCCGATGACGAGATCGAGGCGGCGGCGCGCCAGCTGATTTCGGCGCACGGTTTCGATTTCGTCGTCGCGACGCGCAGCGAAAAGGGCATGAGCGTCGTCGGTGCGGACGACGCCCGTCATATCGCCACGCAGGCGCGCGAAGTGTTCGACGTTTCGGGCGCCGGCGACACGGTAATCGCGACCTTCGCGCTGGCTCTTGCAGCAGGGGCTGATCGTGTCATGGCCGGATCGATCGCCAACGCCGCCGGCGGCATCGTCGTCGGCAAGCGCGGCACCGCGCGGCTGACGATCGAGGAACTCACCGGTGCGCTGTTTCGCTCGCATGGTCCGGTCGCCCACAAGGACGCGATCCTCGATGCCGCGGCCGCGGCGCGGCTGGCGGCTGCGTGGAAGGACGAGGGCTTGAGCGTCGGCTTCACCAATGGCTGTTTCGATATCCTGCATGCCGGCCATGTCAGCCTGTTGCATGCGGCGCGCAGCCAGTGCGACCGGCTGGTGCTCGGCCTCAACAGCGATGCCTCGGTGCGCCGGCTGAAAGGGCCGGGACGCCCGGTCAACGACCAGCATGACCGGGCCTGCGTGCTTGCAGCACTTGCCTCGGTCGACGCCGTCGTCATCTTCGAGGAGGATACGCCGCTTTCACTGATCGAGGCGCTGAGCCCCGACATTCTGGTCAAGGGCGCCGACTATACGGTCGATCAGGTGGTTGGCGCCGATGTCGTGCAGAAGGCCGGCGGGCGCGTCGTGCTGGTCGATCTCGTCGCCGGCAAGAGCACGACCGGCACCATCGGCAAACTACGCGCCGGGAACTGAGGGTTTCATGTCCGAACTGAACGATTACCTGGCCCGCTCGGCGGCCGCGATTTCGGCGATGGTCGAGCGCGACCTGACCAGCGAGATGGAGCGGGCGGTCAGCGCCGTCGTCGCCGCGCTTTCGCAGGGCAAGGCGCTGCTGATAGCCGGCAATGGTGGTTCGGCCAGCGACGCCATCCATATCGCCGGCGAGCTGGTCGGCCGCTTCCTAAGGGAGCGCAAGGCCTACAACGTCATCGCGCTGCCGGCCAACGCGGCGGTGCTGACCGCCTGGGGCAATGATTACGGCTTCGACACGGTGTTTGCGCGCCAGGTCGAGGCGCATGGTTCGGCAGGCGCCGTGCTGCTCGCCATCTCGACCAGCGGCAATTCGCCAAGCATCCTCGCCGCCGCCCAGCAAGCGCGCATGATGGGCATGACGGTGGTCAGCCTGACCGGCGACACCGGCGGCAAACTGAAGCCGCTCTCCGACATCCTGCTCAACGTACCCTCGACCTCGACGCCGATCATCCAGCAGGGGCATTTGTGCCTTTACCACCATCTCTGCGAACTGGTCGAAACGCGCCTCTGCGACGCAGGGTGATTGCGCCAAGCCAGTAGAGGCCGTCAATTGTCAACGGGGAGAAGTAGCCGCAACGCTGGCGACCCCTCCCCGTCCTTCACGGGGAAGGGTAAGGGTGAGGGCAGCGCCAGTCTGTAGCGATTATTATTTGACGCATAGCCACATTTTGTTCTTGCTTTGTGCCGGCAGCTATGCTACTAATTCAACTACGGTGATGATTCTCACCGAGGATCCGCCCGCCGAGGCGGGTTTTTTGTTTCCGGGTTTTGTTTCTCGGGCGCTTTGTCTGGTCTCAAGCCGAAAACGCCACCAGCCCTTCGTCCTTGACCCGGCGGATGGTCAGCGCGGTTCGCACCGTATCGACATTGGGGGCCGAGGCCAGTTCCTCGATGACGAAGGTCTGGAAGGTGCCGAGATCGCTCGCCACGCAGTGCAGCAGGAAATCGGATTCGCCCGACACCATCCAGGCATCGCGCACGATCGGCCAGCCGCGGGTGCGCTCGGCGAAGGTCTTGAGCTCGGCGTCGGCCTGGTGATGCAGGCCGATCAGGCAGAAGGCGACGACGTCGAGGCCGAGTGCCGGAGCGTTGAGCAGGGCACGGTAGCCGCGGATGATGCCGGCTTCTTCCAGCCGCCGGACGCGGCGCAGGCACGGCGGCGCCGAAATGCCGACGCGGCTCGACAGTTCGACATTGGTCATGCGTCCGTCCTGCTGAAGCTCGCGCAGGATCTTCCAGTCGATGGCATCGAGATCGGCCTTGATCGGCATGGCGGCTTCCGTGGTGACGCGAAAGAATCTTTCGCGACTTTGTAGTTAAACGACTTTGCTGTCTATTCCATCCGCTGGATCGAGGATTTTCGCGTCATCTTGCTGCGGTTGCTTGTCGCCGTCGCCGGTGCCGAAGCTTTCCGGGGACGAACGGCAACTTGCCTTGCTGGCGTCGCAGGCAACACTTACATTACGCGCAACAATCGACGAGAGTTCATGCCACAATCCATGGCTGCTCCCCGCAGAGGCTTTTCATGATCACCAAGCACGCGCCTGTTCTCATCATCGGCTCCGGCCCCGCCGGCTATACGGCGGCAATCTATGCCGCCCGCGCCATGCTCAAGCCAATGCTGGTCGCCGGCCTGCAGCAGGGTGGGCAACTGATGATCACCACCGACGTCGAAAACTATCCGGGCTTCGCCGAACCGATCCAGGGTCCATGGCTGATGAGCGAAATGCTCAGGCAGGCCGAGCATGTCGGCACCGACATCGTCAACGACATCATCACCGAGGTTGACCTCAACGTGCGGCCGTTCCGCGCCAAGGGCGATTCCGGCACGATCTATACCGCCGACGCGCTGATCATCGCCACCGGCGCGCAGGCGAAATGGCTGGGCATTCCGAGCGAACAGACCTTCATGGGTTTTGGCGTCTCCGCCTGCGCCACCTGCGACGGTTTCTTCTATCGCGGCAAGGATGTCGCGGTGATCGGCGGCGGCAATTCGGCTGTGGAGGAAGCGCTCTATCTCTCCAACCTGGCCAAGAGCGTCACCGTTATCCACAGGCGCAGCGATTTCCGCGCCGAGCGCATCCTGCGCGAGCGGCTGCTGCAGAAAGACAATGTCCGCATCATCTGGGACACGGTGGTCGACGAGATCACCGGCAGGCCCGGCAAGGCGCCGCTGCCGCCGTCGGTCGAAGGGCTGAAGCTGCGCAACGTGGTGACCGGGCAGAAGATGCATCTGGTGGTCGACGGCGTGTTCGTGGCGATCGGCCACGCGCCGGCGGTCGAGCTGTTTGCCGGCAAGCTGAAGCAGAAGCCGAACGGCTATCTGTGGACGGCGCCGGATTCGACCCGCACCGATATGCCGGGTGTGTTCGCCGCCGGCGACGTGACCGACGACATCTACCGCCAGGCGGTGACGGCGGCCGGTCTCGGCTGCATGGCCGCGCTCGAGGCGGAAAAATATTTGGCGGGGATCGAGGTTCACCGCGAAGCGGCGGAGTGATTGTTGAACAAGCGGCTGAGACAAGCCGCGCAAAAGCCTGATTTTTCATTCAGACGCCAAAACAGGCGGACGCCAGAAAACAGGACGAGGGGAAATCATGGCGTTGGATTGGGACAAGCTACGCGTGTTTCACGCCGCAGCGGAAGCGGGGTCGTTCACCCATGCCGCGGAAACACTGCATTTGTCGCAATCAGCGATCTCGCGGCAGGTCAGCGCGCTCGAGCATGACGTCGGCGTGCCGCTGTTCAATCGCCATGCCCGCGGCCTGGTGCTGACCGAGCAGGGCGAGATGCTGTTCCGCACGGCACACGACGTGCTGATGAAGCTTGAAACCATCAAATCGCGACTGACCGAAACCAAGGACCGGCCCTCCGGCGTGCTCAGGGTGACGACAACGGTCGGCCTCGGCGCCGGCTGGCTGACCGAGCGCGTGCAGGAATTCATCGAGCTCTATCCCGAGGTCAGCCTGCAGCTCATCCTGGCCAATGAGGAGCTCGATCTCACCATGCGCCAGGCCGACTGCGCCATCAGGCTGCGCCAGCCGCAGCAGCCGGACCTCATCCAGCGCCGCCTGTTCACCGTGCATTTCCATCTCTACGCGGCGCCCTCCTATGTGAATAAATACGGCAAGCCGAATTCGATCGCCGAGCTGAAGGCCCATCGCATCGTCACCTTCGGCGTTCCGGTGCCGGCGCATCTGTCGGAACTGAACTGGCTGGAAACGGTCGGCGATTTCGAAGGTGGGCAAAGGGTGCCGACGCTGCAGATCAACGACATCCTGTCGATCAAGCGAGCGGTGCAGGGCGGCGCCGGCATCGCCATGCTGCCGGATTATGTGGTCAGCAAGGATTCCGGGCTGGTGCAGTTGTTGCCCGAAACCGAAGTGCCGTCCTTCGATACCTATTTCGCCTATCCCGACGCGATGAAGAACCAGGCGAAGCTGCATGTCTTCCGCGATTTCATCATAGCCAAGGCGCGCAGCTGGTCGTTTTAGTTACGAGTGCCGCTCGTCGACTTCTGAGCAACGTCGGGCGATTGGCGAAGGCTTCGGCGAAAGCGTCCTTCTTCCCGTCACTATACGGGGAGAAGATGGCGGGCAGCCAGATGAGGGGCAGCGCCAGCCTTTGTCGCACTTGCCCTTCGATGGGCAGTCCTGATGCCCCCTCACCGCCCTGCCATTTCTCCCCTGTATGGTGACGGGGAGAAGGAGCTGTCTCACCGGTTTCGCCAATTGTCGGCGTCCAGAAATTAGCCGCGCCAAGGCGTCAGCCGGGGCAGCCAGCCTGGTACGGCCCGGCGGTAGGCTTCGTATTCGGCGCCGTAGCGGCGGGCAAGCGTTGGTTCCTCATATAGTTTCACGAAGGAGATCATGGCGGCCGCGGCGATGACTAGATAGGCGGCGACCGTCCCGCTCGAAAACAGCAGTGCCTGGCCGAGGACGATCGACAGCACGGCGACGTACATCGGGTTGCGGACATGGCGATAGATGCCGCCGACGACCAGCCTCTCGGTCGGCGCTACCGGGGCTGGCGTACCCAGGCCCTCCAGGGCAAAACGGGCAAATGCGTGCAGCAGCACGATTGTGCCGGCGACAATCAGCAGCCAGCCCACAGGAACGAAACCGGGCAGTCTCGACCAGGGCCGGCGATAGCGATCGGTCAGCAGCCAAGGCAGCAGTCCGGCGACCACGCCGGGCGCTGCCGCAAGGAAGATGACACTGCCGGCGATCGCCGAAGTGGCTCGCATATAGCTCTCCTTACGGGCGCGGCCTTGAACGTCTCCTGCAAAGCGCTTCAGGTCTTGTCCGGCATGTAACCCAAACCGCTACACCCTCAGGTCAAGCTCGATGGCGGGCTTTTTGGGTGGGCATGCATCAGCAAGGTCTGGCTGCCGAAAAAACAAACGCGTGCTGCACGATTCCACGTCATCCTGCGTTTTTCGACTTCCGAGCAGGAATCGCTGTTGATTCGCGGCTGCGGATCGATTTTTGCCTTGCCGCAGGCTGTATTTCAGCGATTCAACTGGTCCTATTGCGCTTCGGGACGGATTAGACCACAGCCGGCGCCTTTTTGCATGTGAGTGTTGCAAAATAGATGCTTGTTTCTTGGGCATGAAGAGCACATATATAGATCATCTCCTGAGCGCGTTCTCCTCCCATTAGCGCTCTCGAGTGTTCCCCTCTGGAGGTTAGCCTTAACAGGCACTTCCAATCAAACTCAGCCGGGTCTTCATTGATCCGGCTTTTTTGTTGCCCGAAACCAACACTTCGCCGGAAAATCGGCCGGAACTGGCGCGTAACAGTGACATGTAACCTCGGGTAACATGCGTTGGCACGCCAAATCGGGTAAGCAGAGCATAGGACGCGGTGTGGCTCGTCCGGGGGATGGGGGCATCACTCGGACGACCCGGGCTCAGGCAGCTACCGCGTCCGAACCATCCTCCGCCGCCAGACACCGGCGGCAAGCATGCGGCGGACCTGCCGTTTCGCCTCCCACGAAGACGGTCCGCAACGAAACGGCGCCCGAATGATCCGGGCGCCGTTTCCTTGTGTGCATCCTTGTGCTCTGGCCGCCGCAAGCTGTTTCAGGCGGCCTTGCCGTTGGCGTTCAGCGCTTCGTCGGCCAACCGCCCGGTGAGTTCGGCCATGTGGTCGAAGACGGCCCGATAGCTGGCGACACCAGCCGTGGCCGAGCGCAGCTCGATGATGAGGTCGCCGATCTCGGCCTGCGGCATGGTCGCCTCAACCACGTCCCATCCCGGCCAGTCGGGCCGCGCGTCGTAGCCGAGGATCTGGCCGCGCCGCTGCGGGATCAGCGCGATGATCTTCGACGTCGCATCCGACGGCGTGACGATCTCGACCTTCATCACCGGTTCGAGCAGCACCGGCGAGCAGGCGGCCATGCCTTCCTTCATCGCCAGCTTCGCCGCCATCTGGAAGGCCATGTCGGAGGAATCCACCGCATGGTAGGAGCCGTCGGAAAGGTTGACGGCAACATCGACGACCGGAAAGCCGAGCGGGCCGGATTTCAGGTAATCGCGCACGCCGGTCTCGACCGACTGGATGTACGTCTTCGGCACGACGCCGCCGGTGATCGTATCGGTGAACTGGAAACCTGACCCGCGCGGCAGCGGCTTGATCTCCAGCACTACGTCGCCGAACTGGCCGTGGCCGCCCGACTGTTTCTTGTGGCGGCCGCGCTGCTGCGTCGCTTTGCGGATCGTCTCGCGATACGGCACGGCCGGCACATGGCCTTCGACCGGGATCTGGTTCTTGCCTTCCAGCCGCTCGCGCACGACGCGCAGATGCATCTCGCCATGACCCGACAGCACGGTTTCGGCTGAATCCTGGTTGTGATGCAGACTGAGCGAGGGATCTTCCTCGGCCAGGCGCTGGATGGCCGCCGACATCTTGACCTCGTCCTTGCGCTCTTTCGGCCGCAGCGCGAAGGCGAAGACCGGTTGCGGCGGGGTCAGCGTGACCAGCGGCTTGATGCCGCCCTTGGTCGAGCTCAGCGTCTGGCCGGTCCTGACGGCGTCCAGCTTGCCGAGCGCCACCGTGTCGCCGGCCTTGGCCGACGTCAGCTTGACCTGGTCCTTGCCGAGCATCTTGTAGATGCCGGAGACCTTTGCCGTCTCGCCGCTGGGAAGGAACAGCTCGGCGGCGTCGGCGACCTGACCGGACAGGATGCGCGAGACCGACAGCTTGCCGCCATGCGCGGTGTGGATGGTCTTCATCACCTGGACCACGGTGGCATTGCTGTCGGGAGCGCCGAGACGCTGGCGCGTCGCCGCGATATCGGGTGCGTCGTGACGGATCGCCTTCAACAGGCGCAGCACACCGTTGCCCTTCTCGGCGGTGCCGATCAGCACCGGCGTCACCGTGCCGTCGCGCAGATCCGCGGCGAGGTCATCGAAGATCGCGTCCTTTGGCGGTTCGATCTCGTCCAGCAATTGCTCCATCAGGCGGTCGTCATGGTCGGCGAGCGTCTCCAGCATGGAAAAGCGCGCCTCGAGCTCGCGCGCCTTGTCGTCGCTCGGGATCTGGGCGACCTCGCTCTCGGCATATTCGCGATAGATGTAGGCACGCTCCAGAGCGAGGTCGATCGAGCCGATGACGACGCCGTCCTTGCGCAGCGGGATCTGGCGCAGCAGCAATGGCACCGTGCTTGCCGGCTGCAGCATCTTCAGCGTGTCGCGCACGCCTGATATCGCCTTGTCGACCTTGTTCAGGAACAGCATACGCGGCACGCCGAGATCGTCGAGCTTGCGCATGATCAGCTGCAGGGCAGGGATCTTCTTCTCGTCAGCCTCGGCGACGACCACGGCGACGTCGCAGGCAGCCAGCACCGGCTCGGCTTCGAAGGAGAATTCGATGGAGCCGGGACAATCGACGAAGGTGAACGGCTCGCCCATGAAATCGGTTGTGGCGAAGGTCGCCTCGACGCTCATGCCGTGAGCGCGCGCTTCCGGCGAATGATCGGAAACGGTATTTCCGGACGAAACGGGATTCTGGCGGGGAATGGCGCCTGTACGGGCGAGTATGGCTTCGAGAAGTGTCGTCTTACCGCTTGCAAAGGGACCGACTATGGCAATGCATTTCGGTCCCGTGCGTCGTCCTCCGGCGCGAGTACCCATGGCTGACCTCCACTCAGGCGTTTCCCTGTGAGCGGCGGCCGGCCTGTCGGCCGTCGCGGGCGAGGCTTTTTTCAATTTGCCACCTACCCAAAGGGCATCGTCCCACGGGCAGGCCGGGAGGGCAAGGGATTTGAGGTTGAAGGGATTTGAAGTTGGGGCCGGTTCAGCCGGTGCCGGTTCGGCGCGACGCCAGTGGCGTTGCGTCGACGCGCTGTACTGCCACCGTCTCGGCAAAGCGCGCGAGCAACGGGTTGAACAGGTCCGCACGCTCCCAAAAAGGCGCATGCCCGGCACCGGGAATGATGTGGCAATGCTCCCACAGCGAGCCGCAGGCGAGCGTTTCAAAATAACCGAGCCGGACGAACGGATCGTTCTCGCCATTGACGATAGCGACCGGAAACGCGGCTTGCTCGACCACCTGTCTCTGGTCGGCGCCCTTGCCGGTGAGCATGCCGCGCGTCACCGCGGCGCGCAGCCGGCCGTCGGTACGCAGGATGGTTTTGCGAAAGGACGGGTCGGCGGTGTCTCCGAAGCAGAGCGTTTCGAAGCGCTCGGCATCGCGTTCGGAATACGTCTTTTTGGACGCCAGCAGCATGTCCCAATGCGCATGGAAGCCGCGCAGCATGCCGAAAGGACCCTTCGATACCGGCGGCGCGCCGGTCAGCATCAGCCCGCCGACGGCGCGGTGAAAACTCGCGAGCTCGATTGCCACGTGCCCGCCAAGAGACCAGCCGAAGACAACGGCGCGACCGATGCCCAAGGCATCGAGGAGCTGAGCCGCCGATTGGGCAAGGCCGGCGATGGTGTAGTCCGTCGCCGGATCGCGGGCGTCCGACGATTCGCCATGGCCGGGCAGGTCGAAAGCAATCAGCCGATGGGCGGCGGCCAACGGGCTGTCGAACTGGCGGGCGAATACGGTGCGCGAACTGCCCGAGCCGTGGATCAGGACAAGCGGGATGCCGGGTCCCGACGACTGGCTGAGGCGCAAATCCGCTTGCGGCGTGCGGATCGTGCGGTGGGAAACGGCCATATCCGGTTGGACCTTCGAATTGTCTCGAGGTCAACATCGCATGCCGAGGTCACCATGTTGTTTAGAACGGTGGTTAAGAAATGATTTCTCGGTTTCTGCCGGCTATGATGGCCGAATCCACCACAGCTAACCCCCGGAGCCTGATGATGGAATCCACGCTCGACCTTCTCCTCTCGATCAGCAGCATCGCGACGCTCGGCCAATATGCCTGGTCGATGCGCGGGCATTTCCAGTCGCCGAGCATGTCTCAAGGCGCCATGATCATTTCGGCCGTCGTGGTCGGCACGGCGCTGTTCTTTCTGGCGCTGCTGTGGATCGAGCGGCAACCGGTTGCAGCGAAGATCGGCGGGTTTGCCGTCGAACTGGCAAGCTCGGCGCTGTTCTGGTGGGCGATCTCGGTTTCGCGCAAGGCGCGGCTGCGTTTCGCGTTTGATCCGGACAATCCCGACAGCCTGGTGACCGAAGGCCCTTATAGCCATGTCCGTCATCCGTTCTACACATCCTACATCGTCTTCTGGATCGGATGGGGTATCGCGACCTGGTCGGTGTGGGCGGTCGTGCCGGTCGCCGGCATCGTTGCGATCTATGTGATCGCGGCCTTGGACGAAGAGCGAAAATTTTCGCGTACAAGGTTGGCCGGTGCCTACCAGGCCTATAGCGGACGTGCCGGCCTGTTCTGGCCGCGTTTTGCCCGCAGCCGGCAGGAGATGCAGCCGGCATCGGACGAAAGTGGTAGTCTCTAAGACACTGGATTGGATCGAGGATTTGCGACGATGAAGATTATTGGCTGCGGCAGCGTGCCGACGATTGTTGCGCCGGAAAAATACTTCACTGGCCGGGTTTTGCAGACGCCGATCATCGAGAAGGAGGCACCGGCCCGGCTACGCGCCACACTGGTCAGTTTCGAGCCCGGCGCCCGGACCCACTGGCATATGCATCCGCTCGGCCAGACGCTCTACGTCACGTCCGGTGCCGGTCTCGCGCAAAGCTGGGGCGGGCCGATCCAGGAGATCAGGGCCGGCGACGTCGTCTCCTTTGCGGCCGGCGAAAAGCACTGGCACGGCGCCGGCCCGAAATCGGCGATGACGCACATCGCCATGCAGGAGGCGCTGGAGGGCGTGCATGCCGACTGGCTGGAGAAGGTCAGCGACGAGCAGTATGGCGGCTGAAACGTCTCAGACCAGCGCGGCGGTGAAGCGCTGGATGCGCGTGCAGGCTTCTTCGAGCAGAGCCTCCGACGTGGCGTAGGAGATGCGGAAGTTCGGGCCGAGGCCAAAGGCCGAGCCGAAAACAACCGCCACGCCCTCGGCCTCGAGCAGTTCCGAGCAAAAGGTTTCGTCACTGTCGATCACCTTGCCGCTCTTGGTCGTCTTGCCGATCAGCTGGGCACAGGAGGGATAGACGTAGAACGCACCCTCCGGCGATGGGCAGGTGATGCCGCGCGCCTGGTTGAGCATCGAGACGACGAGATCGCGCCGGCCCTGGAAGATCGCCTTGTTCTTCGGGATGAAATCCTGCGGCCCGTTCAGCGCCTCAACCGCCGCCCATTGGGCGATGGTGCAGGCGCCGGAGGTCTGCTGGCCCTGGATCATGTCCATCGCCTTGATCAGCGGCACCGGGCCTGCCGCATAGCCGATGCGCCAGCCGGTCATGGCATAGGCTTTGGACACGCCGTTCATGGTCAGCGTGCGCTCATAGAGCTTAGGCTCGACCTCGGCGATCGTCTTGAAGACGAAGTCGCCATAGGTCAGGTGCTCGTACATGTCGTCGGTCAGCACCCAGACATGGGGATGCTTCAACAGTACGTCGGCCAGGCTCTTGAGCTCCGCTTCGGTATAGGCGGCGCCCGAAGGGTTCGACGGCGAGTTCATCAACAGCCATTTGGTGCGCGGCGTGATCGCCTTTTCCAGCACGGCCGCCGTCAGCTTGAAGCCGTTGTCGATCGAGGTGTCGGCAAAGGTCGAGGTGCCGCCGCAGATCGCCACCATTTCGGGGTAGCTCACCCAGTAAGGCCGCGGGATGATCACCTCGTCGCCGGGATTCAGCGTCGCCATGAAGGCGTTGAACAGGATCTGCTTGCCGCCGGTGCCGACGATGGTCTGCTCCGGCCGGTAGTCGAGATTGTTCTCGCGCTTGAATTTTTTCGCGATCGCCTCGCGCAGCGGCACGATGCCGGAGACCGGCGGGTATTTCGTCTCGCCGCGGCGGATGGCCTCGATCGCGGCGTTCTTGATGTTGTCGGGGGTGTCGAAGTCCGGCTCGCCGGCGCCCAGCCCAATCACGTCGCGGCCGGCGTTTTTCAGCTCGCGCGCCTTCTGCGTCACCGCGATGGTCGCGGAAGGCTTTACGCGGGAAAGGGCGTCGGCAAGAAAGGCCATGACAGATATCTCCAGGAAGGACCGGCGCGGCGAAGGCGCCGCGGCGCCTCTCATGTCGCATCATCTGGTCAAGCGCAAGCCCAGCGCAGGCATTGTCGAATGAGCCAGCGCGCAATGCTGGCAACAATAAATTCATCAACGATCGGTAAAAGCTTGAACGGCAGGGACCGTAGCCGGTCCGCCAGTCTCGCATAGCGAGGAACCGTGACGCGCAGCATCGAGCTTGCCCATATCATCCGCCACGATGACGGCACCGCCAGCGGTGTCTGGGGGCTCTATACGCTGCAAAGCGCGTTCCAGCCGATCTTCGCCTTCAACAAGGGCAAGCTGTCCGTCGTCGCGTTCGAAGGGCTGATCCGGCCGTTCCGCGACGGCGAGCCGCAGCCGCCAATGAGTTTCTTCAACAGCTGTCCGGCGGTCGACCGCCTGCATATCGAGGCGCTGACACGAACGCTGCACCTTCTGAACGCCGGCGCCTGCCTGCCGCGAGACGCCTCCATCTTCATCAATTTCGATCCATCGGTGTTCACCGACCGCAGCATCGCCGACAAGGCGCTGCGCGACATGCGGCTGGTGCTGCACGAGGCCGACATCGATCCGCGCCGCGTCGTCTGCGAGGTCACCGAACAGAAATCGGCGTCGCAGGAAACGCTCTACAATTTCGTCGAGGCGCTCAGGGGTAATGGTTTGCGCATTGCGGTCGACGATTACGGCGCCGACGAATCCGACATCAATCGCATCAAGGAACTCAGGCCAGACATCGTCAAGTTCGACGCCGACTGGATCATGACGCTGATGGAGTCCGGTGCCGGCTTCGCCTTGCTGACCGCCATGGTGACAAGCTTCGAAGAGCAAGGCATCCGTACGGTGTTCGAGGGCATCGAGACGGGCTGGCAGCTCGAGCTTGCCGAAAAATCGGGCGCCTCGATGGTGCAAGGCTATGTGCTGGCGCGCCCCGAGCTTGCGCCGACCAGCTTCCACGTCTTCGACAAGAGCGGGCAGGCGGCCGCGGTGTCGGCCGATGCTGAGAAGGTTTCTGCGGCCGTTTCGCCATCGCGGCGGCCGATGCGGGCCTTTGGCCGCAGGGTGACATCGTGACCGGGCGGGCCGACATGCGGCGCAAGGTCGGCGAGGCGATCTTTGCCGACGAGGTCGGCATCGAATATGGCGTCTACGGCGCATTCCGGCTGAGGAGCGCCTACCAGCCGGTCTTCGCGCCGCGCGGCAGGTTTCTCGCCGCCGTCGCGGTCGAGGGACTGATCGAGCCGCATCGTGCAGGCAGGCCGGTGGCGCCGCAAATCTTCTTCGAAGGTGTGCCGGCAGCGGATCGGCTGTTTGTCGAAACCATGTGCCGGGTGCTGCATTTGCGCAACTTCCGCAACATCGGCGTCGACGGGCTCGACCTGTTCTTCAACTACAATCCGCTGATAAACGATGACCCCGCACGGGCGCTGGCCGAAATCAGGCTGATGACCAGGCATCTGGCGGATTTCGGCCTGCATCCCGGCATGCTGGTCTGCGAGATCACCGAGCAGGCTGCCGGCGACAAGGTGCTTGTCAGCCTGGCGCGCGAGATGCGGCGCGACGGCGTCCGCATCGCCATCGACGATTTCGGCACCGGGCATTCTACCGAAGAAAGGGTCGCCCTCGTGCAGCCCGACATCGTCAAGATCGACGGCACCTGGTTCGCCGAATTCTGCCGCCATGCCGCCGCCGAGCGGTTTTTCCGGCCACTGGTTTCGACGCTGCACGATCGCGGCGCCAAGGTGCTGGTCGAAGGCATCGAGAACGCCACGCATCTGCGCGTCGCGCTGGATGGCGGCGTCGACCTGCTGCAGGGCTTTTACCTTGCCCGGCCGGCGCTGGCCGGTACGCTGTTCGACGAGGAGCCGCTGTCGATCGACAGGCTGCTTGGCAGGGATAGCAACGTCATCCCCTTGTTCGGCTAGGATATGCCGATATTCAAGTGATGCCGGCCTGCGAACGGGGGGTCCTGCGCTTCCGGTGCTCACCTACCCAAAAAGTACGCTCCGCTCCGGTTCTCGGAACCCGCCCTTCTCGGCTCGGCCTGACTTGAATCTCGACATATCCTGAAATGCATCAGCGGCGCTGATGGTTACGCCAAAACAAATCACTGGATGACGCCGCCGCTGCCGCGATAGAGGCTGGATCAAGCCCTGAGACGGGTGGTTGCGAGCAAGGGGAGCACCGATGATACTCTATGGAATGATCGACAGCGGCAATTGCTACAAGCCGCGCCTGTTGATGGCCAAGCTCGGCATCCCTTTCACCAATGTCGAGGTCAGCTCGCATACCGGCGAGACGCGCAAGCCCGACTATGTCGCGAAAAACCCGAACGCCATGGTGCCGCTGCTCGAACTCGACGACGGCCGGCGGCTGGCCGAATCCAACGCCATCCTGCTCTACCTCGCCGAAGGCACGCGGTTCCTGCCGGCGGACAGATACGAACGCGCGCTGGCCTATCAGTGGCTGTTCTTCGAGCAATACAGCCACGAGCCTTACATCGCCGTGCGCAGGGCGCTGCTGACCTTCCCTGAAAGAGCCAAGGATGCTACGCCCGAGCGGCTGGCGCTGACGCTGGAGCGCGGCAACAAGGCGCTCGGCGTCATGGACAAGCACCTGGCCGGGAGCAGCTTCTTCGCGGGCAGTGCGCTCAGCGTCGCCGACATCGCGCTCTATGCCTATACGCATACAGCCGAGACGGGCGGGTTTCAGCTCGACGCCTATCCGGCGGTTGCCGCCTGGCTGAAAAGGGTCGAGGCCGATCCGGGGCACGTGCCGCTGGAGTGGCTGCCTTAGTTCTGTCCTCACGCTTGTCGCCGCTTAGCGGCTCGCTCCGGACGGGGCGCGCCACAAGGCGCGACGCCCGGTCGGGCTTGCGGCCTTCGGCCGATGGCGTGAATGCTCGCACGCCTTTGCTCAACGAGGGCAGTTTTGCGTAAGCCTCCCAAAACGAGGGAGTGGCAAAATGATTTACAGAGGCCGGGTCCGGCCGGCGCGATGATCAGCCAAGGCCTGCTCGGCAAGCTTGTCCAGCCTGCCGCCCTTGGCGTCGGCTTCGATCTGCCGGTCCCACATGTCGGCCTGCAGCGCCTCGAACCATGCGGCAAACGCTCTCAGCTCTTCGGGGCTTAGTTCGGCAACGGATTTCTCAATCTGTTCAAGCTTGCTCATGAATTGATAGTACCACATTGGCCCAAAAACACCACGAAGTGGGACTATAGGCCCAAGGCAGCGGTTCACTGGAATCCAGACAGCAAAAAGGCGGGACAAAATCCCGCCTTCCCATGCTTGGTAGCCTGATCGGGAGCGTTTTGGCCGGGCCGGCAGCAATCTGCTGCTTCGGCTTGTCGGGGTCTTTCGCTCCGGCGCGCTTCTCGCGCGACCGCCAGTACATCCGTGACTTGCCGCGCGCCCCGGGCTATCGCCCGGCGCACGCCATTCGCAAAATCAGGCTGCCTTGCTCAGAGATCCAGCGGACGACTTGCCAGTGCGGCGGTCCTGCTCGATCTCGAAGTTGATCTTCTGGCCTTCGACCAGGGTCGACAGTCCAGCACGCTCGACTGCGGAGATGTGAACGAAAACGTCCGCGCCGCCGCTGTCAGGCTGAATGAAGCCGAAACCCTTGGTGGAATTAAACCACTTGACCGTACCTGTTGCCATTTCGATAGTCCTTTACGTTTGCTTTAGTTTGACTGGACCGAAACCCAGCCGGTTTGTATCGAGATTTTGGAGATAGAACGTCAGCAAACGCGAATATCGCGAGGCCCGGATCGATCGGCCGAAATATCAATGGACCGCATATAATATGCCTTCGCGCAAAAAACAAGACGGGGCGGAAAATGGCACGGCGGCAACGCTGCCCAACGGCCGCCCCAATCGCGTGAGAGCGTCGTCGTTGCGCGCCTGACGCGGGAGGATCGCGCCGGCTTCGGGCGCGACTGGGTTTTGGGGAGAGGGACATGAAAATCGTTCTGCTTGCCGCTTGCCTGACGCTGGTGGCCGCCGAGGCGCAGGCGGTCTCGCGCTACGACCCGACCCGCATGAGCTGCGGCAAGGTGCAGGCGACGATCGCGCGCGAGGGGGCGGTCATCCTGCGCTACAGATCGACGCGTGTGCCGGGCCTGGCGCTCTACGACCGCTATGTGCGGAGCCAGCAATTCTGCGACATCGGCGAGGTCAGGGCGCGGGCCTCGGTGCCGAGTGCCGATACGAATTCGTGCACCGTCTACAAGTGCAAGCGGGTGGAGATCGACCGGCGCTTCCGCCGGCGCCTGCTTCCGGATTAGGCTGGTCGAGATGGTGCGCGGGGGTGCCGGCCTCACCTGAATATCAGCACAGCTAAAACCCGAACGACACCTGCGCTGGGGGCGGCGGGCCGACGCGCACGCCTTCCATTGCCAGCATCTTTTCCTTGGTAGCCGAGCCGCCGGGGGCGGAAAAGCCGCCGATCTTGCCGCCGGCCGCAAGGATGCGATGGCAAGGGATGACCAGCGGCACCGGGTTGGCGCCGAGCGCCGCGCCCGTCTCACGCGCCAGCCCGGCGTGGCCGGCGCGTTTGGCCAGTTCGCCATAGGTGGTGGTTTCGCCGAAGGCGAGCTTTCGCGCCGCGTCATAGATCGCCAGGCGGAACTCGTCGACGCCGCTGAGATCGACCGGCACGCCGGAGAAATCGATATCCTCGCCGGCGGCATAGGCCTTGATCGAGGCGATCAGTTCGGCAACCCATTGCGGCTCGGGCTTCACGGCTTGTTCGACGTCGGAGGCATGGCGCAGCAGCCGGCGCTCTACCGCGTCGCGGTTGCGCTGCGGCAGACAGAGCCGGGTTAGCCCGGCTTCGCTCCAGGCGATACCCATGTAGCCGAGCACGGTTTCGAAGACCGCGTGGCCGGCGGTGGCATGAGAGGCGTCCATGGCGTGCTCCTTTCCGGAATCCTTCGAAGTACAAATCCAGAACAATATCGCATTTCCCGGCCCGGATCGCCACCCGAAAACCACCGTCTACCGCGGATTGCCCGGGGAAAGATGCTGGTGTAAGGACTTCTTAACACCCGACGAACCGGACCCGAGCGCCGCTTGCCAGCAAAATTCCTCTTTCCCGTCCTAGCGGCGGTGTTGGCCGTGGCCGCTCTCAGCGGCTGCACCTCGACTTCGCCGGTGACCCCGGCCCCTGCCTTCACGGAAAACTCGGCCAACACCGATGCCGGCTTCACGCTGGCGCTGCCCGACACGGTTTCGGTGCTGCCGGAACCGTCCGGCGTCGCCCAGACAGCAGCACTGCCGGTCGAGCCGGCCGCCGCCTTTGCCGGGCCGACGCCGCTGGCGGCAACGACCCCGGCCGTCATGACCACCAATGCCCAGCCAGCCACCGCGGCGGCTGCCGTCGCCATGCCGGTCACCGGCCAGACTGCCGCCATGCCCGGCGTTCAGCCGGTCGCCTACACGGTGCCGCAAAACCCGGCCGTTCTGGCCGCGACCGACCCGGCGGAGGGCCAGTCGAACGCCGGCGCCCGCAGCGAGATCGAGCGGCTGATCGAGAAATATTCCGCGCTTTATCAGGTGCCGGTCGATCTGGTGCGCAGCGTCGTCAACCGCGAGAGCACCTTCAACCCGAAAGCCTACAATCACGGGCATTGGGGGCTGATGCAGATCAAGCACGCGACGGCGCGCGGCATGGGCTATGACGGACCGGCGAGCGGCCTGTTCGACGCCGAGACCAACCTGAAATATGCAGTGAAATATCTGCGCGGCGCCTGGCTGGTGTCGGGCGGCAATCCCAAGCGCGCCGACCGGCTCTACCAGAGCGGCTACTACTATGACGCCAAACGCAAGGGGATGCTGGGCGAAACCGGCCTCGGCAGCGACCGCCTGCGCCGCCGTATGCAACCCGATGCCTGAGCCGCGCCCACCGGCGCCGAACGATGTAAGACTGCGCAAGATCCTCGACGACACGCTTCTGGCGCCGCGCTGGCCAGAAGGTTTTTTCATGCGCGGCTTCGAAGCCGCCGATGCGCTCGCTTTGCATGCGCTTTTGACCGCGGTGTTCGACGACGGCGCCGATGGGCCGTTCGACCAATGGTGGCCGCGCATTTCGGGCGACGCGGAATTCGATCCCGCTTTGTGTTTCCTGGTCATCGACGGCAAGGGGCGGTTGGCGGGCGCGGCGCTCTGCTGGGCGACGGGGTTCGTCAAGGATCTTGCCGTTCATCCCGAGGCGCGCGGCAAGGGCATAGCCGAGGCGCTGATGCGCCACGCCTTCGCGGTGTTTCAGGCAAGGGGCGCGGCGCATGTTGATCTCAAGACCAACACCGTCGAGAACGCGGCCGCAGTCAGGCTCTATCAGCGGCTGGGGATGATCGAGGTGGATTGGGCGGGGTGAGGAGCGCCGTTCGTCCTTTTTGAAGGCGGCAGCCCGGGTTCTTGCCGCCACGGCGCCTGCGCAAAAATGTCGGAACCGTTTCGCGCGATGCGTCCTTGGGAGGCAAGGCGCGTTGCCACGAACGGCGCGCCGCCAAAAAGCACGGCAGATGGAGATGACGATGATCACCTTTCCCAACGAGTCCCAGGAATACCGCATCGCCCGCGAAAAACTGCTGCAGCAGGAGATCGAGCTGCGCCGCGCCATGGAGGATGTGGCGGTCGCCCGCCGTGCGCTGCCGCCGGGCGGGCTGGTGCCGCTGGATTATGTGTTCGACGGGCTGGGGCCGGACGGCAAGCCCGCCAGGATCAGGCTTTCGGAACTGTTTGCGCCGGGCAAGGACACGCTGATCGTCTATTCGATGATGTTTCCGCGCCATCCGCAGGAGACGCGTGACGTGGCGACGAGCGGCGGCACGGCGAAGCTGCCCAGACCGGACCAGCCTTGCCCGTCCTGCACGGCGCTGCTCGACCAGTTCGACGGCGCCATTGGCCACCTCGAGGCCGCCGGCTACAATTTCGCTGTCGTGGCCAAGACCGCGCTGGAAAGCCTGCTGACGCTCGGCCGCGACCGCGGCTGGAAAAATATGCGGCTGGTCTCGTCGGCCGGCAACAGCTTCAAGCGCGACTATCACGCCGAGGCCGAGGATGGCGCGCAACTCCCCGTGCTGTCGGTGTTCCACCGCGACGGCGACGGCATCCGCCACTTCTGGAGCTCCGAACTCGGCTTCGCGCCGCCCGAACCCGGCCAGGACCCGCGCGCCATAGGCACCTGCGAGATCCTGTGGAACCTCATGGATTTTACCCCGGAGGGCAGGGCGCGGAGCTGGCAGGAGCAACTGCAGTACAGAGAGGCTTGCTGCCACTAGCGTAGCTCGGCGCCGCCTCATCTGCCTGCCGGCATCTTCTCCTCGTAGAGGGACGGGAGAAGGGGGCTGGCGGCAAACTCAGCTCCCTTTCTTCAACTCTGGAGATTGCGAAATCCTTGGCGAAGGCAACCTTTCTCCCCGTCACTATACGGGGAGAAATGGCCGGCAGGGCAATGAGGGGCGGCGCAGACCTCATGTGATTTTGACGCTGCGGCGCGCTGACCTACCCTCTAATGCCGGAACCGAGGAGACGAGCGATGCGGTCACCTTACATCGGGAGCGTCATGCTGGCAGCGGCGGTGATGCTTGCCGCCGGCACCGCGGCCTATGCCCATCACGGCTGGTCGTGGACGCAGGACGGGTTTTTCGAACTCCGGGGCAGGATCACGGCCATCTATATCGGCAACCCGCACGCTACGCTCGATGTCGACGCGAAGGGAGAGGCCTGGCGGGTGGAGATGGCGCCGCCGTCGCGCACGATCGCCGCCGGCTTCACCGAGGAGGTTGCCAAGGTCGGCGACGATGTAACCGCGATCGGCCCGCTCGCGCGACGAGAGCGAAAAGCGCATGAAGGCAGTCCGCATCATCGTCGGCGGCAAGACCTATGACGTCTATCCCGACCGCGTGCCGCCGGCCTGAATGGACGGGTTTTTCGCCGGCATCGAGCAACTCGCGCTTGTGCGGGGACTGAAGGCCTCCTTCGTCGCCTACCCCATCGTCAATGCGCTGCACATCATGTCGATCGGCGCTGCTGACCAGCGTCTGGCTCATGGATCTCAGGATCCTCGGCGCCTTCCGCTCGCTGCCGCAGGCGCCGTTCGTCGCGCTGCTGCGCCGCACGGCGTTGGGCGCGTTCGGCGGTGCGCTGGTCACGGGGTCGCTGCTATTTTCGGTCAGGGCGAGCGCGTATGCGGCGATGCCGATTTTCCTGGCCAAGATGGGGCTGATCCTCCTCGCCGGCGTTAACTTCCTTGTGTTCATAGGCGTCTGCCGCACGGGAGGCAGCAAGGAGCGGGTTGGTGGGGGCGCGACCATGCTGGCGGTGGTTTCGATGATGCTGTGGACGGCCGTGCTGTTCGCTGGGCGGTTTATTGGTTTTCTCGGCTAAGGGCGAGTGATGAGCGGCTGCAGTATGGTATTGCCATCAAAGAAAGGCTGCAGGGCACTCAACGCCTCGCCACACCCTCGTCACCATACTATGTTGGAGAACTCAACTCATTGCCAGCTTGCGAGCGAATAGGTACCTTATGTCCGAGCGGAACCACAGTAGCTGCTATGTCGCACAGGTCCTATTTTTTACAAATGAAGAACAATAATGAATTCAGTATCAGATCGGCAGTCTCGATTTAAAGATTCTGAAAGGGAACTAATAGAAGCCCTTGTCAGCTCGGAGGCGTTTCGACGTTTGCAAGAGGTCTCTTTTTTGGGGGCGATTGACTATTATAATCTTCACAAATCTAAAGATAGCACGTGGTATTTTAGCAGATCAGATCACGTTATGGGGGTTTTATTTCTTGCTCAGAAGCTGATTGAGAAGATAGACTTCACCGAGGAAGACAGACTCTATGTAATAGCATCTTCTATTTGCCATGATCTTGGCCACAGCCCGTTTTCTCATAGCACAGAACGCGCCTTCAAAAAGATAAATCCGAATATCAACCACAGAGTAATCTTAGAATTCGTACTGTCCGCACCAGAAATGGGTGTTGCCGAAGCGCTATCAAGGTTCAACTTAAGCAGAAATAGGGTCCTCGCTATAACTGTCGGAACGGACAACCATCTCGGCTGGATCTTTCATAACCCTATAAACATAGATACCCTTGATGGAATGCTTCGTTTTATGGCGTCTTTCCGGCTTCAGCCGCCTTTCGACATCTTAGAGGCGATCAATTCACTTGCTGTTCTGAATAGGGCTGAAGCTCTCAGTGAAGAAGAAATGTACAATCTTGACAAATTTTGGGAGGTTAAGGCGGCCTTCTACGATCAGTTCTTGAAGCGCGGTGTTTACGCCAGATTCGAGGACGCGTATATTGATTTGGTCATTTCTAAAAAGAAGAATATAGGATACAGAGATTACTTAAAGATTGACCAGGAACTGGCAGACGAGATTGGTCTTTATCCTGATCTGTACGACAGAAAAGTCCAAAATAAGCCGGCGGCCAGAGAGTCGAATTTTAATATTGATAAGTCGGTCCCGTTGGCCTCGATCTCAGACTTGCACCGCAGATATCTAAGAAAAAGGGGGAGCGCGTGAAAATTGGTGAACTTGATGGGCGTTTTAATCATATAAAAGAAGCCCATTTGGAATCGGAAAAAAGATTAGAGAAATTAGGTAAATTAAATGAGTCTTATCAAAACACGGGAGTTTTTCTGGTCGTAAATGGATCGTTAGCGAGAAAAGAGCTTGTCGATGGCTCTGATTTTGATGCTTTTATTGTTCAAAAGAGGATTTCTAGAAGCTTGGCACAGCAATTATGGACAGAGGCCCACGAAGCCGTGGGTTTGAGAAGGCCCGGCTCTACTGGAGTATTCGGTGAAGATAGTGTCGTTCAATATGATGAAATGCTCCTGAACATAGGAGGATCGTCTGATAGCAATGAGAGTATAACTCGGAGAATGCTCCTTATATTGGAGTCCACATCCGTGGGCGATGAGGCCTCTTTTGAAGAGTTAGCGAAGGCAATGCTTAATCGTTATATATCAGATCAAATTACAGATCATCAATTGGCCTTGTTTCTTTTGAACGACATAATTCGATATTATAGGACAATATGTGTGGATTTTGAGTTCAAAACCGAAGAAGATGGAAAACCTTGGGGGATTCGAAACATCAAATTGGTTTTTTCGCGCAAGCTAATATATTTCTCTGGATTGTTAATCTGCGCTGAAACTGCACAAAGGAGCGCGTTGGAGAAGAGAGCGATTTGTGAACGATTGATGCGCTTGACACCCATTGAGAGGGTGTTGAGCGTGTTAGGTGAAGACGCGTTCGAGCCTCTCATGTACTACGACAAATTCTTGGAGAAGATGGACGAGCCTGAGATTCGACTGAATCTGGAGAGCGAAGATAAGGACGCGCTTAGGAAAAGCGAGCTGTTTCGTTCATTGAAAAACGACGGACACCATTTTTCGATGTCGCTACGAAGCGCTTTTGTACGCCACTATGATGGTAGCCATCCCATTCATAGGGCTATCATGTTCTAGAATATTCAAAACCGTCACTACAGCCCTCAACGCCGTAGCGGCTGCGGCGACGTCGCAATGAGCTCGATTTAGTAAGAACATCGATGCCGATTGAGGGAGTTGGCTGGATTGCAACCTCGGCGGGACAGCACCCCCCTCTGGCCTGCCGGCCATCTCCCCCACAAGGAGGGAGATTGGCTAATCGCCTACGCGAAATACTCCTGCAGCGGCCTGACCTCCAGGCTCCCCGCCCGCAGCGCGGCAATCGCCTCCGCCACGGCGGCCGCGCCTGACAGCGTCGTGTAATACGGCACCTTCTGCATCAGCGTCGCCCTGCGCAGCGATTTGGAGTCCGACACCGCCTTCTGGCCGTCCGTGGTGTTGAAGACGATCTGCACCTGGCGGTTGCGGATGGCGTCCTCGATGTGCGGGCGACCTTCCAGTACCTTGTTTATCTTCTCCGCGGCGACGCCGTTCTCGGCGAGGAAGCGGGCGGTGCCTGAGGTGGCGAGCACTTTGAAACCCTGGCCGGCGAGGCGCTTGACCGCCGGCAAGATGCCTTTCTTGTCTTCGTCGCGCACCGAGACGAACAGCGTGCCCGCGCGGGGGAGATCAACACCCGCCCCGAGCTGGCTCTTGGCGAAGGCGAGCGCGAAGTCGCGGTCGAGGCCCATGACTTCGCCAGTAGAGCGCATTTCCGGGCCGAGCAATATGTCGACGCCGGGGAAGCGGGCGAAGGGGAACACCGCTTCCTTGACGGCGATGTGGCCGGGATTGCGCGGGTCGGGCATGGCGCCGTAATGGGCGAAGGCGTCTTCCAGGCTTTCTCCGGCCATGATGCGGGCGGCAATCTTTGCGATAGGCCGCCCGATGGTCTTGGCGACGAAGGGCACGGTGCGCGACGCGCGCGGGTTGACCTCCAGCACATAGACCGTGCCGTCCTTGATCGCATATTGCACGTTCATCAGGCCGCCGACATTGAGCGCGCGGGCGAGCGCCGCCGTCTGGCGCTCCAGCTCGTCCACGAGTTCCGATGGCAGCGAATGCACCGGCAGCGAGCAGGCGCTGTCGCCCGAGTGGATGCCCGCCTCCTCGATGTGTTCCAATATGCCGGAGACGTAGGTCGACTTGCCGTCGCAGAGACAGTCGACGTCGACCTCGATGGCGCCCGACAGATAGGTATCGAACAGCAGCGGATTCTTACCCAAGAGCGTGTTGATCTGGCCGGTCTTGTCGTTGGGGTATTTCTGCTTGATGTCTTCCGGCACCAGGCCGGGCACGGTGTCGAGCAGGTAGGTCTGCAGCATGCTCTCGTCGTGGATGATCTGCATGGCGCGGCCGCCGAGCACATAAGACGGGCGCACGACCAGCGGGAAGCCGAGCTCGCCGGCGACGAGGCGGGCCTGCTCGACCGAATAGGCGATGCCGTTCTTCGGCTGGCTGAGGCCGAGCTTGTGCAGCAGCTTCTGAAAGCGGTCGCGGTCCTCGGCGAGATCGATCATGTCGGGCGAAGTGCCGAGGATCGGGATGCCGGCCTTCTCCAGCGCATCCGCCAGCTTCAGCGGCGTCTGGCCGCCGAACTGGACGATGACGCCGACGAGCTCGCCCGAGGCCTGTTCGGTGCGCAGGATCTCCAGCACGTCCTCCGGCGTCAGCGGCTCGAAATAGAGCCGGTCGGAGGTGTCGTAGTCGGTCGAGACGGTCTCCGGGTTGCAGTTAATCA
Organism: Mesorhizobium sp. M0045; assembly: GCF_040323385.1. Taxonomy (NCBI): domain Bacteria; kingdom Pseudomonadati; phylum Pseudomonadota; class Alphaproteobacteria; order Hyphomicrobiales; family Phyllobacteriaceae; genus Mesorhizobium; species Mesorhizobium sp. M0045. Next base: position 68,211 of record NZ_JAMYUY010000008.1, on the reverse strand, counting down.
TGATCGCCTCGAAGCCGGCGTCGCGCAGCGCAAACGCCGCATGGCAGCAGCAATAGTCGAACTCGATGCCCTGGCCGATGCGGTTGGGGCCGCCGCCGAGGATGACGACCTTTTTGCGCGACGAGACCTGCGCCTCATTGGCGAGACTGCCGGCGAACGGCACTTCATAGGTCGAATACATGTAGGCGGTGGGCGAGGCGAACTCGGCGGCACAGGTGTCGATGCGCTTGTAGACCGGATGAACGTCGAGCGTACGCCTAATCTTTTCGATTTCTTCGACGTCTTTCCTGACCAGGGAGGCGAGGCGGGCGTCGGAGAAACCCATCGCCTTCAGCATGCGCAGATTGCCGGCGTCCTCAGGAATGCCGTGCTCGCGGATGCGATCCTCCATGGCGAGGATGCCGGCGATCTGGTCGAGGAACCACGGGTCGATCTTGCACATTGCGTGCACGTCTTCCAGCGAAGTACCCATGCGGATTGCCTGCGCCACCATGCGCAGCCGGTCAGGTGTCGGCGTGCCCAATGCCGCGCGAATGGCGTTGCGGTCGTCGACGTGGCTGGCGGGCGCGCTGCCGTGGCCGATGCCCGGGATCTCGATCTCGTCCAGACCGGTCAGGCCGGTTTCGAGCCCGCGCAGCGCCTTCTGCAGCGATTCCTGGAAGGTGCGGCCGATGGCCATGACCTCGCCGACCGATTTCATCGAGGTGGTCAGCACCGGCTCGGCGCCGGGGAATTTCTCGAAAGCAAAGCGCGGGATCTTGGTGACGACATAATCGATGCTCGGCTCGAACGACGCCGGCGTCGCCCCGCCGGTGATGTCGTTCTCGAGCTCGTCCAGCGTGTAGCCGACGGCGAGCTTGGCGGCGATCTTGGCGATCGGGAAGCCTGTCGCCTTGGAGGCCAGCGCGGACGAACGCGAGACGCGCGGGTTCATCTCGATGACCACCAGACGGCCGTCCGCCGGATTGACGGCGAACTGTACGTTGGAGCCGCCGGTCTCGACGCCAATCTCACGCAGCACCGCTATCGAGGCGTTGCGCATCATCTGGTATTCTTTGTCGGTCAAGGTCAGGGCAGGGGCGACGGTGATCGAATCGCCGGTATGCACACCCATGGGGTCGATGTTCTCGATCGAGCAGACGATGATGCAATTGTCCGCCCTGTCGCGGACGACCTCCATCTCGTACTCCTTCCAGCCGAGCACGCTTTCCTCGATCAGCACTTCGGTGGTCGGCGAGGCATCGAGGCCGGACTGCACGATCTCGAAGAATTCAGCCCGGTTGTAGGCAATGCCGCCGCCGGTGCCGCCCATGGTGAAGGAGGGGCGGATAATTGCGGGCAGGCCGACATGGTCGAGCGCCTGTGCTGCAATCGCCATGGCATGGCTGATGTAGCGCTGCTTGCGGTCACCTTCGCCGAGGTTCCAGCGAGTTTCCAGCGCGTCGAGCGCGGCGTCGAGGTTTTCCGGCTTCTCGGCTTTCAGCGCGGCGCGTTCGGCCTCGTGCGTCTTGCGGTCGGCATTCTTGACGTCGGTGGCGTTGGCCAGCATCGACTTCGGCGTTTCCAGGCCGATCTTGCTCATCGCCTCGCGAAACAGTGCACGGTCCTCGGCCTTGTCGATTGCGGTGGCGTCGGCGCCGATCATCTCGACATTGTAACGGTCGAGCACGCCCATGCGGCGCAGCGACAAAGCGGTGTTGAGGGCGGTCTGGCCGCCCATGGTCGGCAGCAGCGCGTCGGGCCGCTCCTTGGCGATGATCTTGGCAACCACTTCCGGCGTGATCGGCTCGATATAGGTGGCATCGGCCAGCTCCGGATCGGTCATGATGGTGGCCGGGTTGGAATTGACCAGGATGACGCGAAAACCCTCTTCCTTCAGCGCCTTGCAGGCCTGGGTGCCGGAATAGTCGAACTCGCAGGCCTGGCCGATGACGATGGGGCCGGCCCCGATGATCAGGATCGACTTGATGTCGGTGCGTCTTGGCATATCGAAGGTCCGTTCGGCAGGCGGCTTGCACGAAAAACCGGACGGGAAGACCCGGCCGGTTGTGCTCGCGATTCTGGTATCAGGCTAGGAGGGCCTTATAGGGAAGAGTTTTGCCGGATGTAACCCCGAAAATGAGGCAGTAGGGCAGTAGGGCAGTAGGGCAGTAGGGCAGTAGGGCAGTAGGGCAGTAGGGCAGAGGTTCGGCCGCCCTTCAAACATATTGCCCTACTGCCCTACTGCCTTATTCCCCTTACGACTATCCCCCAACGCCAGTTGATCCGTAATCTCGAAGCGTTCGGACGCGCCGACGCGGATGATGTTGAGGCTGCCTTCGCGCGTGAAGCGGAAGTCGCCCGGCCCATTCGAACCGGCCGGCTTGCCGGCCTGGAAGCTGATGATGCGCGTGCCGCCATCGGGCCAGGTCACGGTCACGTCGGTTTTGTCGCCGGTGCGCGCGACGCCTGCCTTGCAGTTGGTCATCGGCTGGCCGAGATAGCGCGCGCAAGGAATGACGTTGCCGGCACCTGGGAATGGTGTCCCCGGCGGCTGCAGCCGTGCAACGGTCTGTGCGTCGGCCGGAGGCGCCGCATTGGTCGCGCCGAAATTCTGGACGGGATCCACTGCCGCGGGCGCCGATCCATCAACCTGTCCAGTCGAGGGATTGCCAGCGGCCAGGGCCAGGCGGTAAGCGTCCTCGATAGCGACCCTGCCGATTGCGTCAGCGGAGTTCAGCGACGTTTCGGGAGCAGTTGCGCCGAGGCGCGTTGTCAGATCGGGCAGCGGTTGAGAGGCAGGGCTCTCCGTATCGGCGGCCGCCTGGGGTGTCACTTGCAGGGGATTGATAGGGTCGAGGTAGCGTGCGGGTGCCCATCCGCTCAGCTTCGGGTCGTCAATGTCTTCGACCTTGCACCACTTGTAGCCGCTGACGTCGCCGCAGCCGAGATTTTTCACGCTCGATCCACTCGGCAACCGCGCCTCGATCTTGCCCATGGCCGACGCCGTGGCGCGCACGTTCAGGAGGTCATCGGGAGCGAGACCCGTCACAATCGAGATGATGGGCTCCGGCTCCTGGCCGTTGGCCGGCAACTCCGTCAGCATCAGCGGAGCGGCAACCACCGCAAGCAGCGTCGTCGGGAGTGTTACTGTGCGCCTAATCATCTGCCATGGGCGGTAGGTTCAATTGCCGAAGGGTGGCCAGGCACGAAAGCGCCATCGCACGCCAGCCGGTTTTTATAGGCGACGAGGCGGCGCTGTGTAAGCCCGAAAAGGTGCCGCGTGTTGAATCGCGACCAGGCCACTTCCGTGAACTAACAGCCGGCAAAATATTGCACATTTCAGGTAAGTATGCACTCTCTCAAGTAAGGTTGAGGAGGGCAATATGGTCGACCTTGAAATATTCGCGCAAGTGGAAAACATAGTTCGCCAGCGTATCAAGAAAACGCGCGCCGAAATTGAGGCTTCACTTGGTCACATCGCCAACGGCAATCCGCTGGCCGCCGAACAGACCCTCTCCAGGCGCCTCGACAGGTTGCAGGTAAAGGCGTCGCTCAGCCGCACCGAAGCGGAGATGATATCGGCAGCAATCGACATGAGATCTGCCGGGGAGAGAAAGGCCGCCGCCAAACAGCCAGGACCGGAGGCAATTCTCGGCCCAACGCTCGATTTCATCGGGGTCGCATTTCTGGAGCGTGGGCGCCGTGCTGCCGATGCGGTCGGCCGCGTTGCCTTTCTCAACGGCAATCCGCAAGGATCGGGTTTTCTGGTCGGGCCTAAGCTGTTCCTCACAAACAACCATGTGATTTCGTCGCCGGCGGATTCCCGGCGCTTCCAGGTCCAGTTCGATTATGAGCAGGACGGTGCAAATGCCGTGCGCACGCCGACGACTTTCCTGTTCGATCCTGAATCCTGTTTCGTGACCGATAGCATAGAAGGTCTGGATTACACGCTGATCGGGGTCGGCGAGCGGCGTTCCGGCCCAAAGGAACTGGGGGAGTTCGGTTTTATCGCGCTGTCGGACGCGCGCGACAAGCATATGCTCGGCGAAATCGCCAACATCGTCCAGCATCCCGATGGCCGCTTCAAGGAACTGGTGCTGCGTGAAAACCGGCTGGTGGCCCGCGACGAGACGGTTCAAGTGCTGCACTATGTTGCCGATACCGAACAGGGTTCGTCCGGTTCACCGGTCTTCAACAACGAATGGGAGCCTATTGCCCTGCACCATTGGGCCGGCCCGTTCCACGAGGTGACGGGCATAGCTGGCTACGCGCTTGCGCGCGAGATCAACGAAGGCATACGGATCAGCGCCATCGTTGACGATCTGGGCGCTAGAAAGTCCAGGCTGCCGGGCTCATCGGCATCGGCGGTTTCGGAAGCTCTGGCGATTTGGTCCGGCACGCCGCGCATGATGGATGAGACAGTTCGGCTGAACGCCGACATTCGCGGAGACGTGCCGGACAAGCCGGTGCAGCGGCCTGAACCGGATCGCGGCCCGCCGGCGACGAGACATAATGCCGATGGCTCGGTCACGTGGACTTTTCCCGTCGAGATAAATGTCCGGGCGCCGTTGATCGACCGCGACGGAGGCGATGCGAGACGAAACGACGGTCCAGCAAGCGAACCCGCCAAGGTCGTGGCCATCGCCGAGGCCGCGGGTTGGAAAACAGAGGATTTCGACGATCGTGGAGGGTATGAGCCCGGCTTCATACCGGGCTTTGTCCTGCCAATGCCGACGGTCGCCAATTCACCCTACCGGTTGGCCAAAAACCTTCTTGCCAAACCCGGCGAGGACCCACACGAATTGCGCTACCATCATTTTTCCATCTTGATGAACGCCGATCGCAGGCTTGCCTTCGTCACCGCCTGCAATATCGATGGATCCCGTACCAAGGCGGTCAATCGTGAGGACAAGACGGTCATCGACAACCCGTCGCTTGTCGACTTGGGGGTGGAGTCGATTTCCGGGTCGGAAGCCAGCGATGCTTTCCGGCCCGATCGCCGCATCGACCTTGGCGAGCAGATGACCCGGGAATTCTATTCGAGCCAGAATGTGCCCGGATTTCCCGTCGCCAAATCCAAGGAACGAATCGCTCGAATGTTCCAGAAGGGCCATATTACACTTCGCGGCGACCCCGCATGGGGCGTCGATCAGGAGGCGGTCGCGGCAGAACGCGACACGTTCTTTTATACCAATGCTGCGCCGCAAGTCGGCTTCTTCAATCAGGGAAGCTCGCTTGACCATCCCGGCTCCAAGGGGAAGCTGAGATGGCGCGCGGTGGAAACCTATGTGCTGCGCAACGCCTATACGACGCGAGGCCGGGTCACGGTGTTTGCCGGGCCAGCGTTCCGCGAGGACGATCCTCCCTACCGCTTCGACAGCCATGTTCCGCTGAAGTTCTGGAAGATCGCGCTGTGGTCCGATCAAGCTGGCCTGCGCGCCATCGCGCTGCTGGCGGACCAGAAGCCGGTTTTGGAAGTGATGCCCGAAGCGTTCGGCGAGCGTGCCGAGGCATTCGATGACCCGCTTGAAATTGCCAGGGTATCGGAGTTTCTTTCGACGGTGGCCGAGATCGAAGAGCTGACCGGCCTGAACTTTGGCCAGCAGGTGCGCGACGCCGACATTCGGGCCGGTTCCGAATCGGCTCCAGCACAGACTTTCAACCCAAGGCATCTAACGCCCAGTACGTCACGGCCAAAGGCTTCACCGCCCAAGGCTTCGGAGACCAAGACTTCGACGCCCAAGACTTCGGCGGCCAAGACTTCGGCGGCCGGCGCCCGACGTCCTGCCAACCGATCGAAGCGATCCGCGTCCGACAACTGAAGATTGCGGCTTCTGCCGCTCGAAGGCGGTCATCGGTTCAGCCCGGCATGACCAAGCTCAGTCCGGCGGCATGAACGCGTTCCGCGTTCAGCTGGACATAAATCCGGTGCGCAGCGCGTGAGCCCATTCGGGCCGCCCCGCCTGCTCGGCCTGACGCGCCGCCGCCTCATGGTCATAGTCGACGGCGATGGATTCGAAGCGATCGCGGTGCAAGTCGACGATACCATAGCGGGCGTGCGGTGAGCCTTGCTCGGAGACATGCGCCGGTGGGGTCGAATCGTCATAGGCCGGGCAGCCGATGCTGCCTGGATTGAAAATGACCGGACCGCCGGGAATGCGGATCAAATCGCTGCGATGGCTATGGCCGCAAAGCATGATGCGGCAGGTGGGATCGACCGCGCCGAGGCGCCGCTCGATTGCGGCCAGCGGCGCGCGCACCAGCCGGCCCTCGACGATCGCGTCAGTCAGGTATTTTTCGTCGTGGTCGGGCCGGGCATGGAAGGCGATCACGCCTGGCGCCACCTCCAGCGTGACGGGCAGCGCGAACAGCGCCTCGCGCTGGCCTGCCGTCAGCCGTTCCTGAGCGTAGCGGTCGGACGGCCACATGGTCTCGTCGGCAGTGTCGCGGGCAACGCGGCGGTCGTGATTGCCGCGTACCGTCGGCAGGTCGAGCGCCTCGAGCCGCTCCATGGTCTCGCGCGGCCACAGCGGGCCGGAAACGCAATCGCCGAGATTGACGATGAGGTCGGCGCCGCCGCGCTGCCGCAGATCGTCGAGCACGGCGTCGAGCGCGAGGACATTGCCGTGGATGTCGGCGACGACGGCAATGCGCATGGCAGGCTCCGTTAATTGGAATGGCTGGAGGGCAGGTGAAGCTACTTTGCTCGTCTCGCGAAGCGGGCGAGAGCGGAACCCAGCTTCGCGCCGGTCAGGCGCGGACTTCGATCTCGTGGCCGCCGACCGCCGGCAACGATGCGTCGTCGCCGGCCGCGGCAATAACGCTGTCGAGCAGGCCCGGGAAGCGGCGGTCGAGATCGTCACGGCGCAGCGTGATCAGCCGGCTGGTGCCAACCGCCTCGGTGCGGGTGACGCCGGCCTCACGAAGCTTGGCCAAATGGTAACTCAGATTGGTCTTCGAGGCGAAGTCGAGGAACCGGCTGCAATTCAGCGGCACGCCCTCTTTGCTGGCGAGATAGCGCACTATGGCCAGTCGCGTCGGGTCGCCGAGCACGGCAAGCACGTTCGCCAGGCTGATCTGGTCGGCGGTGGGATGGGGCAAGGTCATGCCCAGGAATTAAGCACATTTGGAGCCGATTTCAACGCATCTCCTCTCGTGGCCAATGGACACATAGTTTCGTCCCGCCGCCCCGTCCTGACACCGGGCTGTCAGGATGGTTCGGCTATTTTGCACCGGCTTTATTGACATCATGCCCTATTATGTCCAATTGTTCAATAACCTTTGAACTAAGGAAATTGCTTGAACTAAGGAAATTGCTATGGATAAGCGCCTCATCTGGCTTGCGCTCGGATCGTTCACGATTTCGACCGAAGGTTTCGTTATCTCCAGCCTTTTGCCCGATATTGCAAAGGATGCCGCCATCTCCGTCCCGCTCGCCGGCACGCTGATCACCGCGTTTGCGCTCGCCTATGCGATCGGCACGCCGATCCTGGCAACGCTGACCGGCGAATGGGACCGTCGCCGCGTCATCCTGTGGACGCTGGTGTTCTTCGTGTTGGGCAACGTCGCCGCGGCGCTGAGCTCCTCCTTCGAATTGCTGTTGATCGCGCGCATCGTCATGGCGCTGTCGTCAGGCCTGTTTGCGGCGACCGCACAGGGAACGGCCGTTGCGCTTGTCGACGATCATCACCGCGCCCGCGCCATCGCCGTGGTCGTCGGCGGCACTACGGTTGCGGTCGCGGTCGGCGCACCGCTCGGCGCGCTCGTTGCGACGGTTGCCGGCTGGCGCGGCACCTTCTTTGCCATTGCCGGCCTTGGCGCGCTCGCCGGCGCGATTCTGTGGTATCGGCTGCCGCGCGGCATCGTCGGCACTAGGCTGCCGCTCCGGATGCGGTTGGCCGCGGCACTTCGCCCCGGCGTCATGCCTATCCTGGTAACGACCATCCTGGCGCTGATCGGCGCCTTCACCGTCTTTGCCTTTGTCGCGCCGCTCGCCATCGAAGGCGGCGGACTGAACCCGATCGCGCTTCCCGGAATGCTGCTTGCTTTCGGAGTTGGCGCGGTCATCGGCAATATCGGCGGCGGTCAAGCCGCCGATCGTTTCGGCGCGACGCGCACCGTCTGCTGGTCGCTGGCGCTGAGTGCCGCCATGCTGGTCACGTTTTCGCTGATCCCCATGTTCCTGCCGCGCGAGATCGCCGGGCCGGCATTGATGGCCATGATGGTGCCGTGGGGCATCGTCGGCTGGGCATTCCCGCCGGCGCAGGCGAGCCGCATCATCAAGCTGGCGCCCGATGCCGCGCCCATCGTGCTGTCGCTGAACGCTTCGGCACTTTATCTCGGCGTCGCACTGGGTGCCGTGGTCGGCGCCGCGGTGCTGCGCTATGGCGCACCGGCCGACCTCGGCGTGGTCGCGGCGGCATTCCCGATCATCGGTCTGGGCGTAGTGCTGGCGGGCCACCTGGCGGCGCGACCGGTGGCGATGCCGGCCGAATAGGGCTGTTAGCGGAGCTTGGCTGCCGGCCGCCGATAATTCAACTCGCGGCCGGCGGTACGTCGAAATCAAGCGCGGCGATTTCGTCCAGCGCCGCTCGCAGGCTTGCCGCCTGTTCTTTTCCAAACATCTCCTCGAAGCGCTGCTGAGCGACTTGCCACAGCTTCAGAGCTTCTTCGAGCTTGATCCGGCCCTGCGATGTCAGCCTGACGCGCCTGATGCGGCGGTCGGCAGGGTCGGCGAAGGTCTCGATGTAACCATCCCTGATCAGCGGCTTCAGCGTATGACCGAGGGCCGACAGGTCCATGACGAGAGCCGCGGCAATGGCACCCATCGTCGGTTCGTCGCCGATGTGGATCTGGTAGAGCAGGCCCTGCTGCGTGGCCTTCAGACCCGATGGGGCCAGCACATCGTCATAGAACTGGCCCAGTTTCCGCGTCGCGCGGCGCAGCATGGCGTTGTTGCAAAGCGCCAGGCCGGGCAGGGTGGTTTGGGACATTGGCGGATTTCCAATGAGGGACCGGAAGGCCCTCGATGCAAACCAGAAATAGTCCTTGCTCCCCGGATTGACAAGATGGTGGCATATGCCTACGTTCCAATAGTGGCATATGCCAATAATTCGTGTGCCAGTCGAAGCAGGGATGTTGCCCTGCGGCACCGGCATTTGGAATCGAACCAGAAGGAACAAGACAATGAGCAATCAGGATAAGGGTACAGCGGTCGTCACCGGCGCCTCGTCCGGCATCGGTGCGATCTATGCCGACCGGCTCGCCGGCCAAGGTTACGATCTGGTGCTGGTGGCGCGGCGCGCCGATCGGTTGGAGGAATTGGCGGAGAGGCTCCGCTTCGCGTATGGCATAAAGGTCAGCGTCATCGGCGCCGACTTGTCCGACGACGGCGATCTGCGACGGGTCGAGCAGGCGATATCAACCGACGACAGCGTGACGCTGCTGGTCAACAATGCCGGCCTTGGCGGCGCGCAGGTGGTGGCAACGGCTGAAGCCGATGTCGCCGAGCGCATGATCAAGGTCAATGTCGTGGCGCTGACTCGGCTGACGCGCGCGGTGCTGCCGGGGCTGCTGTCGCGCAACCGCGGCGCCATCGTCAACATCGCCTCGGTCCTTGCCTTCGATACCTCGTTCGGCGGCATCTACAGCGGCACCAAAGCCTACGTCGTCAACTTCACCGAGGCCTTGCAGCGGGAAGTCGCCGGCACGAAGGTCGCCGTGCAGGTGGTCTTGCCGGGGGCCACGCGGACAGAATTCTGGGAAGTTGCGGGAAGCGATATTGCCAATGTGCCGCAAGAGATCGTGATGACGGCCGACGATCTGGTCGATGCAGCGCTGGTTGGCCTGGCAAAGGGTGAAGCGTTCACGGCACCGGCTCTTGCCGATGTTGCCGGGGTGGATGCCTTTCTTGGCGTTCGGCAAGGCTTCTTCGGCAGTCTTCTGGCCGGCAAGCCGGCGGCGCGTTACACTGCCTGACATAGCTAAAGACTAACCTTACGCTGTCCGCCACATCGGAATGATCGAGGCGGCCAGCAGCAGGCCAAGCACGGCGTTGAGCATGCGCCACTGCCGCTCGGTTCGCAGCAACCGGGCGAGCAGCGTGCCCGCCACGCACCATGCCGCCAGGGATAGAGCCGCTGCAAGGCCGAAGACGGCGCCGAGCAGCAAGGCGAGCTGCAGCGGCCCTTTGGCAAGCGCGGCAAAAGATGCCGCCGCTCCCAGCCCCATGGCCCAGCCCTTTGGGTTCATCCATTGCAGGCCGGCGCCGCCCAAAAAGCTGTTCGGCTTTGCCATGGCCACGTCCAGATTGGGCGGACCGCTGCGGCCGATCTTGAGGGCAAGCCATACCAGATAGAGGGTACCGGCCATTTTCATCGCCAGTTGCAGCGAAGGAGCGGCGGCCAGCAGACCAGCGAGCCCGGCAGCACCTGCCGCAGCCACTGTGGCCAGGCCGGCCGCACTTCCGGCCATCAGCGGGATAGAGCGGCGAAACCCGAACCGCGCGCCGGACGCCGTCGACAGCGTCGTGGCCATACCGGGCGTTGAGGTAGAGACCAGCGCGAACAGGACGAGGGGAAGGACGGTTTCAAACATGCTGCTTCCTTTGAAGCCCGCACGGTAGGCTGTTTGGCTCATCAGTAAATGCAATGTTTGCTATGACATGCATTAGCAAATATAATGGCTTGATGCTCCGCAACCTCGACACCGCCCTGATCCGAACCTTTGTCACCGTTGCCGACAGGGCCAGCATGACGGCGGCCGCCAACGCGCTGCATTTGACGCAAGGTGCCGTCAGCCAGCAGGTCAAGCGTTTGGAAGAGGTTCTCGGCTGCAGGCTGTTCGAGCGCGATCGGAGCGGATTGCGGCTGACCCGCTCCGGCGAGCGGCTGTTCGGCAAGGGCAAGCGCCTGCTTTCGCTCAATGACGAGATCCTGGCGGAGATGGCGGGCGATGCAGTTGCCGGTCAGGTGCGGCTTGGCGTGCCGTACGACCTTGTCGGCACCTTGCTTGCACCGGTGCTCAAGGCCTATGCCGAGGCGTATCCGCAGGTCGAGATCTCGCTTGTCTGCGCCTCGTCGCCGGAGCTGGCTGCGGCCTTGGCGGCCGGCACGATAGAGCTCGCGGTGATCGAGGAGCCGGTCGGTCGGTCGGCCGGCGAATGCCTTGTTGTCGACCGGCTGGTCTGGGTCGGCGCCAAAGGCGGCGGCGCCCGCAGCAAACGCCCCTTGCCGGTTTCGATGGTCGCCGAGACCTGCGCGTTCCGTCCGGTTGTACTGGAGGCGCTTAACGAGCACGGGCTGGCATGGCGCACCGTATTCGAAAACGGCAGCATCGACGCGACGACGGCGACAGTGCGTTCGGACTTGGCCGTCACCACCTGGTTGGCGTCGACCGTACCTGCGGACCTCGATATTTTGGCCAACGATCCGGATTTGCCGTCATTGCCGAATTTTGCAATCAATCTGCATTTGCCGAAGCACAGCGTTGCGCCTGCCGTACTGGCATTCGCGGGCCACCTCCGCGATGGATTGGCACGGCGACGAGAGGCGGCTTAAAACAGCAAAAAGGACGGCCAGTGTTCAGCCGTCCTTGATCGCCCTGCGGCATCTACTTCCAGTTCTTGCGCCGCTCGATCTCGGCTTCGGAAGGCTGTTCCGGGGCAAAGGACCCGGTCTTGATCTCGCCGGAGCGCTCATAGCTCGCCATGAGGACGCCGGTGGTCGATGCCTGCGAACGGGTTAGCTTGAAGGCGGCAGGCATCGCGCCGCTGCCGAACAGTTTTTTGCCCTTGCCCAGCACCAGCGGGAAAATCAGCAGGCTGATCTCGTCGATCAGGTCATTGGCGAGCAAGGTCTGGATCAGCTCGCTCGATCCCTGAATGAGCAGGTCGGGGCCGTCCTCCTGCTTCATCCGGCGCAACGTCGCCACGACATCGCTGCCGAGCGGCTGGCTGTTTTGCCAGGACAGCGTATCTGGCCTGTGCGTCGCCACATATTTGGTGACGGCGTTGAAGCTGTCGGCGATCGGGTCATTCTTCTGGTAGGGCCAATGGGCGGCGAAGATGTCGTAGGTCTTGCGGCCGAGAAGCAGCGCGAACGGTTTTGAAAACGTCTCGCCCATGGCGGCGCCCATCACATCGTCCCAGTAGTGGAACGTCCAGCCGCCGAATTTGAAGCCGCCGACAGGGTCCTCTTGCGGGCCGCCGGGCGCCTGCATGACGCCGTCGAGGCTGACGAATGTTGCGGCGATGATCTTCCTCATTGGAGCTCCCTTTCCCTGATCCGTGCCGTGATGGCCGGACTTCGAGCCAAGGACGGGCAGACAGACATTTGTCCGACAGCGGCCGGCAAATTTCCAGGGCTGGAAGGACGGATGATTGCCGACGTTGTTGGGTCAGTTTGGAGCAGACGCTCAGCCTAAACCGACGACCGTATCGTAGAGCAGCTTGAAGTTGAGCACCAGGATGAGGGCGGCAACCACCCAGGCCAGCACGGCGACGGCGCGGGAAATGGCGAAATTGCCCATTTTGCGCTTGTCCGAGACGAACTGCACCAGCGGGACGACCGCGAAGGGAAGCTGCATCGACAGGATCACCTGGCTGAAGACCAGCAACTGGCCGGTGCCCTTCTCGCCATAGAGCGCGGTGACGACCACCACCGGGATGATGGCGATGCCGCGCGTCAGCAGGCGGCGCGCCCATTGCGGGATGCGCAGCCGCAAGAAGCCTTCCATCACGATCTGGCCGGCCAGCGTCGCGGTGACCGTCGAGTTCAGGCCGGAGGCAAGCAGCGCCACCGCAAACAGGATGGAAGCGATGCCGAGGCCAAGCAGCGGCGACAGAAGCTCGAAGGCCTGGCCGATCTCGGCAACGTCGTGATGACCGGTGCCGTGGAACGCCACCGCCGACACGATCAGGATGGAAGCATTGACGAACAGCGCCAGTATCAGCGCGATGGTCGAGTCGGTCGTCGCCCATTTGATGGCGTCGCGCTTGCCGCGATCGGTGCGCTCGTAGGCGCGGGTCTGCACGATCGAGGAGTGCAGATAGAGATTGTGCGGCATCACCGTGGCGCCGATGATGCCGATGGCAATGTAAAGCATCGCCGGATTGGTGACGATCTCGGACGACGGTACGAACATGGCGTGCAGGATGGAGCCGACCGGCGGCGCGGCGGCAAAGATCTGAATGGCGAAGCAGCCGAAGATGACAATCAAAAGTGCTATGATGAAGGCCTCGAGGAAACGGAAGCCCTTGTTCATCAGCAGCAGCAGCAGGAAGGCATCGAGCGCGGTGATAATGGCGCCGCCGATCAGCGGAATCCCGAACAGCAGTTGCAAGGCGATTGCCGTGCCAATGACCTCGGCCAGGTCGCAGGCGATGATGGCCAGTTCGCAAGCGACCCACAGCATGAAATTGACCGGTCGCGGATAATAGGCGCGGCACGCCTGCGCAAGGTCGCGGCCGGTGGCGATGCCGAGCCGGGCGGCGAGCGCCTGCAGCAGGATCGCCATCAGGTTCGACAACATGATGATGAAAAGCAGCGTGTAGCCGAATTGGGCTCCGCCGGCGAGGTCGGTCGCCCAATTGCCCGGATCCATATAGCCGACCGAAACCATGTAGCCCGGCCCCATGAAGGCGAACAGCCGGCGAAGCCAGATCCCCGAGTGCGGCACCGCGATCGTTGCGTTGACTTCGCGCAGGCTGAGCTGCTCGTCGTCCTCCGGGCGGGCAAATCGCCACATGGACCGGGGGGCTGAGGTGGCTTCGGCTTCCGACATGAAATGGCTTTCCACTGGAACGATCGATGTTCTCTCCTTATCTATGCCACGGCTGAACATTATGCAATATGCTATATTTCATTGTCGGAGCTTTTTCGTGTAGCCGCTTGGCCGTGCGGCCGGACCGCAGTGACCGCCGGTTGCGCCGGCCACCGAATGGAAATAAACGGCCAGAACAAATAGGGTTCCGTGTTATGACTGCAATGTCGATTCAAACTGCCGGGAGGAGCGCGTATTGGCGCTGAAGAAAAGACCGGTTCCTCGCGAAAAGCCGCTGCCTGATGCAGAAATCCACTCGGAAGGCTTCAGGCAGACGCGTGAAGCGCGCCGCAGCGCGCTGGTCGAGGATTATGTCGAGCTCATCGCCGACCTGATCGAGGATGGCAACGAGGCGCGCCAGGTCGATATCGCGGCACGGCTCGGCGTCGCTCAGCCGACGGTGGCGAAAATGCTGACGCGGCTGTGCGCCGACGGGCTGGTCTCCCGGAAGCCTTATCGCGGCGTGTTCCTGACCGAGGCCGGCCGCAAGGTTGCGGAAGAGAGCCGCATTCGCCACCAGACGGTCGAGGCCTTCCTGCGCTCGCTCGGCGTCAGTGCCGAGACGGCGCGCATCGACGCCGAAGGCATCGAGCATCATGTCAGCGCCGAGACGCTCGAAGCCTTTCGCAAGGCAATAATCGCCGCCCGCTGAAAAGCACGTGGCGCGACTCGCTTCCCACGAGCAGGGCGAACGCCACAGACCCTGCGATGTTTCGGCCAGAGCAAACAAGCGTCAGCAAGCATTGCTTGTTCGCACGAAAAATACTGTGACTTGGCGTAACCGTTGAGATAATTGTGGTCGTGTCCGATCGAACCGGGACACGGCCCGATCGGCCGGAAGAAATTGCGTCATGGGGGTTGCCATGCTCTGGAAGGGCCGTCGTCAGAGTGACAATGTCGAGGACGAGCGCGGCCAGAGCGGCGGGTTTGGCGGTGGGCCGGGGCAGTTTCGCATCCCGATCGGCGGTCGCGCCGGCGGCGGCGGCATGTCGGGCATCATTATCGTAGGGTTGATTTTCCTGGCAGGGTGGTATTTCGGCTTCGACCCGAGCCAGATCCTCGATGACAGCGGCTTGCAGCCCGGTGGCGGCGGCCAGATCACCGACAATAGCGGCGGCCAGGGCGGCGGCACCGGTGCGCCCGCGTCCGACGAAATGAAGCAGTTCGTGTCGACCGTGCTGGCCGAGACCGAGGATACCTGGACCGGTATTTTCCAGTCCGAGGGCCTGACCTATCAGGATCCAAAGCTGGTCCTGTTCAGCGGCCGGATCGGCTCTGCTTGCGGTTCTGCCTCATCGGCGGCCGGACCATTCTACTGTCCCAATGATCGCAAGGTCTATCTCGACACCACCTTCTTCCAGCAGCTCGATCAGCAGTTCGGTGCCTCCGGCGATTTCGCACAGGCCTATGTGATCGCGCATGAGGTCGGCCACCACGTGCAGAACCTCGTCGGCATCCTGCCCAAATTCAACCAGATGCGGCAGAATATGAGCGAAGCCGACGCCAACCACATGTCGGTGCAGGTCGAGCTGCAGGCCGACTGCTTTGCCGGCATCTGGGCGCATTTCACCGGTCAGAAGGGCATCTTGGAACAGGGCGACATGGCGGAGGCACTGAACGCCGCCAAACAGATCGGCGACGACACGCTGCAGAAGAAGATGCAGGGCTACGTCGTGCCGGAAAGCTTCAACCACGGCACGTCGCAGCAGCGGCAGACCTGGCTGGCGCGAGGTTTCCAGAACGGCAAGCTTTCGGACTGCGACACGTTCAACAACCCGATCTGAGCCGACGGTTTTCTCGTAATCCGAGAGACTGGACCGCAGTCAGGGGATGTCAGGATGAAAGCACTCTGCCCGTTCCCTCATTGTTCCCAGCGATGTGCTCGCCTATAAGGTGTGTTCCCGTTCGCTCGGGCGGCCCGAGGAGATACCATCATGATAGACCGAAAAACCGCCAGGCGGGGCCTTGCGCTTGTTTTCACCACCCTGCTGCT
Source organism: Mesorhizobium sp. M0045 (assembly GCF_040323385.1). Taxonomy (NCBI): domain Bacteria; kingdom Pseudomonadati; phylum Pseudomonadota; class Alphaproteobacteria; order Hyphomicrobiales; family Phyllobacteriaceae; genus Mesorhizobium; species Mesorhizobium sp. M0045. The sequence continues at coordinate 52,415 of NZ_JAMYUY010000008.1, read as the reverse complement.
CGACGTCATCGGCTTCGGCATCATTATGCCGGTGCTGCCGGCCTATCTCAGGGAATTGACCGGCGTCGGCATCAGCGAGGCGGCTATCGAGGGCGGCTGGCTGTTCTTCGTCTATGCGGCGATGCAGTTCGTTTTCGCACCGGTGATGGGTGGGTTGAGCGACCGGTTCGGGCGGCGGCCTATCCTGCTCGCCTCGGTGCTGACGTTCGCTATCGACAATCTGATCTGCGCAATCGCCTGGTCCTATCCGATGCTGTTCATCGGCCGCGTGCTGGCCGGCATTTCCGGCGCCAGTTATTCCACGACATCGGCATTCATCGCCGATATCTCGACCGACGAAAATCGTGCGAAGAATTTTGGGCTGCTCGGCATTGCTTTCGGTGTCGGCTTCGTCATCGGGCCGGTTCTGGGCGGGTTGCTCGGCACGTTCGGGCCGCGTGTGCCGTTCTATTTCGCTGCCGGGCTTGCCTTCGCAAACTTTCTGATCGCGCTGTTTCTGTTGCCGGAAACACTTGATAACAAGCACCGTCGCCGCTTCGAGTGGAAACGCGCCAACCCGGTCGGCACGCTCGTCCAGATGCGCAACTACGAAGGTATCGGCTGGATCGGACTTGTCTTCTTTCTGATGACGCTGGGGCACATGATGTATCCTGCGGTCTGGTCGTTCGTCTCCAGTTATCGCTATGGCTGGAGCGAACAACAGATCGGCTTCTCGCTCGGCGCTTTCGGCCTGTGCGGGGCGATCGTCATGGCGACTGTCCTGCCGCGCGTGATCCCCAAGCTTGGCGAGTGGAAGACGGCGGTAATCGGTCTGGCATTTACCGCACTCAGCGCCTTCGGCTACGCCTTCGCGTCACAAGGCTGGATGATCTATGCAGTGATCGTCGTCGGGTGTCTCGAGGCGTTGGCCGACCCGCCGCTCAGAAGCCTTGCGGCCGCCAAGGTGCCACCTTCCGCCCAGGGCGAACTCCAGGGCGCAATGACCTCGATCTTCTCGATCACCTCGATCATCACACCGCTGCTTTATACGGCGATCTTTTCCTGGTTCACGGGGCCGAACGCGCCCGTAGCTTTCGGCGGTGCCCCGTATCTGCTCGGCGCGATTTTCCTCACGCTGGCGCTCGTCGTCTTCGTCACCAGGGTGGCCAAGCCGACGCCGAAGGAAGTCAAACGCATGCACGCGCAGGAAGCGGTGACGGACGGGGCTTGATCGGCGCCGGGAGCCCGGCCGGCGCCGTCAGTCAAATCCGTTTTTACGCAATGCGCTAAACACGCTCGGCCAGTGCCGGCTCGCCGCGCTTTTCGCGGATCAGGTTGACGAAGCGGCGAAACAGATAGTGCGAATCCTGCGGCCCGGGCGAGGCTTCGGGATGATGCTGGACCGAGAAGACCGGTCTGCCGGTGAGCGCAATGCCGCAATTCGAACCGTCGAACAGCGAGACATGGGTTTCCTCGACGCCGCTCGGCAACGAGTCGGCGTCGACGGCAAAGCCATGGTTCATCGAGACGATCTCGACCTTGCCGGTGGTGTGGTCCTTGACCGGATGATTTGCGCCGTGGTGGCCCTGATGCATTTTTGCAGTCTTGCCGCCCAGCGCCAGCGCCAGCATCTGGTGGCCGAGGCAGATGCCGAAGAGTGGGATATCGGTCTTCAAAAGATCCTGAATGACCGGCACGGCGTAGTCGCCGGTTGCTTCCGGATCGCCAGGGCCGTTGGATAGAAAAATGCCGTCGGGCCGCATCGCCAGGATCTCCTCGGCGCCGGTTTTTGCCGGCACCACGGTGACCTTGGCGCCGAGGCCGGCCAGCAGGCGCAATATGTTGCGCTTGACCCCGTAGTCGATGGCAACGACGTGCATCGACGGATCAGCCTGTTCGCCAAAGCCCTCGTTCCAGACCCAGGGCGTCTCGCGCCAGACCGAGGATTGACCGGAGGTGACTTCCTTGGCCAGATCAAGCCCGATAAGCCCCGACCATGCGGCGGCGCGGCGCTTGAGATCATCGACGTCGAAGATACCGTCGGGCGCGTGCGCGATGACGGCATTTGGCATGCCCTTTTCGCGGATCAACGCGGTCAGCGCCCGCGTGTCGATGCCTGAAAGTGCGACGATGCCGCGCTTCTTCAGCCACTGGTCGAGACCGGTTCCGGCGCGATAATTCGACGGGTTGGTGACGTCGGCCTTGAACACGGCGCCGACGGCACCGGCGCGGGCCAGCGGGTTGAGGTCCTCGATATCTTCGTCGTTTGTGCCGATATTGCCGATATGCGGAAAGGTGAAAGTGACGATCTGGCCGGCATAGGATGGGTCGGTGAGGATCTCCTGATAGCCGGTCAGCGCAGTGTTGAAGCAGACTTCGGCGACGACGGAGCCGGCGGCGCCCAGACCGCGACCCTCGATGACGGTGCCGTCGGCCAGCACCAGCAGAGCAGTCGGCTTGTCGGTGGCCCAAGGGGGGGGCGATGCGGCGGTCATCGTTGCCACGGCGGCACTCCTAAAGGTGCGCCCTCAGTCGGCGCAACAAAAAGCGCGAAGCGGCGATCTCACAGCCTCGGCGCGCTAAGTTTTCACTTGTGCATGTCGTTGCCCCAAAACAGCTACGCACTTTTGGGCGACGTGCACTAGAATTCAGTTCATGCAAGGCCCAGTACATAGGGGAAGGCGCCAAGGCGGTCAATGATGCCAGGAAGTGCGAGCCCGGATTTATTTCGTCGAACAATATCAGGGATTTGCCGGTAGTGTCGCATTTGCGTTGGGCTTTCGGCACGGCTATTGTCCGCCGCATTCGAAGGAGAAAGCACTATGCGAGGCAAAATCGCCGAATCCCTGAAGAGCGCGATGAAGGCGCAGGACAAGCGCCGGCTGCCGACATTGCGGCTGATCCAGGCGGCCATTCACGACCGCGACATCGCCAATCGCGGCGCCGGCAAGGAGCCGGCCAGCGACGACGAGATCCTGCAGATCCTGGCCAAGATGGTGAAGCAGCGCGAGGAATCGGCCAAGGCGTTCGATGACGGCAAGCGGCCGGAGCTTGCGGCGCAGGAGCGCGACGAGATGGCCATCATCCGCGACTTCCTGCCGACGCAACTGGGCCAGGTTGAGACGGAAAGCGCCGTCCGTTCCGCGATTGCCGAGACCGGCGCCAGCGGCGTCAAGGACATGGGCAAGGTGATGGCGGCGCTCAAGGAGAGATACGCCGGTCAGATGGATTTCTCCAAGGCGAGCGGCATCGTCAAGAGTCTGCTTCAGTAAGCTGCCGAAGGCCCTTGCCGTCGCGCCCGCAATCCGGCAGCCAAAAGCTCGCGCCCGTGATCGAACTCGTCAAACCGGCGCTTGAACACCTGCCGTCCTACAAGGCGGCTCTCGAGCGCGGCTGGTCGCCGGACAACGTGCGGCTGCTCGACGCGACGCGCGAGCAGCTTGCGGCTATCGAAAAGGATCCAGCGACTTTCCTTGGCGATCTCGACGATTCCGATGGCAAGGGACCGCCGATCACCTTGCCCGACGGTTCGACGGTGCCGCGGCTGCCCGGATTCCGGCGCTGGATCTGGGACGGGGAAGTCGCAGGCTCAATCGGCTTGCGCTGGCAGCACGGCACCGCGGCGCTGCCGTCGCATGTGCTCGGCCACGTCGGCTATGCGGTGGTGCCGTGGAAACGGGGACGCGGCTATGCGACCGAGGCGCTGCGGCTGATGCTGGTGGAGGCGAGGGCTGTTGGCCTGCCCTTCGTCGAAATCACCTGCAAGCCTCACAATGTGCCCTCGCAGAAGGTCGCTCTGGCCAATGGCGGCCGGCTCGTCGGGCGTTTCTTCGAGGACGCCGCCTATGGCGGCGCGGAAAGCCTGCGCTACCGGATCGATCTGTAGCCCTATTCGGCGGCAGCCGGCAGCGGCGGCGCAGCCCGGCTTCGCCATTCCCAGACATGCGAGGCAAGCGCAACCGCGACCGCGATCAGCATGGCGACCGCGCCAACCACCGGCAGGCTGCGATAGCCATAGCCGGCATTGAGCATGGCCGCGCCGAGCGATGCGGCGAGCGCGATGCCGACATTGAAGCCCGACGGAATGAGCGACGAGGCAAGATTGGAGGCGTCCGCGGTCCAGGTCAGTATGCGGGTCTGGATCGGCGTGCCGATAGCGAAGTTGAGGCCGCCCCAGACGAAGATCGCTATCACCATCGGCAGTGGGTAAGAACTGACGGCATGGATCAAGGCGAGCATCACCGCCTGCAGGAAAAGCATGGCGATGAGCGACGGCATCAGCTTCCAGTCGGCGAGCCGCCCGCCGACGAAGACGCCGATCGTTGCGCCGACCCCGTTGAGCAAGAGCACCCATGGTATCCATTTCTCGTCGAGGCCTGTGACCTCAAGCAGCGTAGGCGTGATGTAGGTGAACAGGCCGAACTGGCCGATCATCAGCATCAGCATGATAATGAGCGAGGTCCAGACCTGCTGGCGTGCGAGCACGCGGACCTCGCTTCCAAGGCTCACTGACGGGCTCGACGATCCCGTCTTGCGCGGCAGCAGGGCGCCGATTGCCGCGAAGGCCACCACACCGAGCGCGCACATCACCCAGAATGTCGCACGCCATCCCCAGATGTTGCCGATTGCCGTGCCGGCCGGAACGCCGATGACGTTCGATACGGTGAGGCCGGACAGGATCAGCGCCACCGCCATGCCGCGCTGATCTTCGCGCACGAGGCCGACGGCCACCACCATGGCAACGCCGAAATAGGCGCCATGCGCCACGGCCACCGCTATCCGCAACAGCAGCATCGAGGCGAAGTCGGGCGCCAGCGCGCAGGCGGCCTGGCCGATGGTGAAGGCTGCAGTCAGTCCAAGCAGCAGGGCCTTGCGGGAGAACCTTTTGGTGGCGAGCGCCAGCAGCGGGCCGCCGACTGCAATGCCGCCGGCATAGCCGGAAACGAGATAGCCGGCGGTCGGAATCGCGACGCCAAGGCCATCCGCCACCTGCGGCAGCACGCCGGCGATGACGAATTCGGTGGTGCCGAAGGCGAAGGCAGCTATGAACAGGGCAACGAGGGGCAGCATGGCGCGAAGGAGATCCTCGGACAAGCTGGCCTCAAACCACGGATGAGGGCAGCGGGCAATCCAGAAATTGTCGACGCCGCTTTAGCTTTTCTTGATCGCCGGTCTGGCGCCCGCCGCGGAGGCAAGAGCTAGGCGGCTGCCTTCCTCCCGTAAGGAATTTTCAGCCACGCCCGTTCGTGAAGATAATAGAGCAGCGACTTGGTGACGACCTCGGTCAGGCCGATGGCCGCGGCGAGCTTGATGCTTCCGGTCACGACGAGCGAGATGATCATCGTGTCGATGGTGCCGGTGACGCGCCAGGAAAGCGCCTTGGCGAAACTGCGAGAATGGGTGTCCATCGACTTTCCTCCCGGTAGATATGGGACGATCCTTTAGCCGACAGACGGGAAAACGCGCAAAGATAATTTTTGCGCATTAGCCCACAGCAATTTTCATAGGCGATGTTCTTAAGCTACCTGGCCTGTGGACGCAATCTATCCAGCCTTCAGCCGCGAACCGGTGAGCAGACCGCGCTCCTCAAGCACGGGATAGGCCATCGAGGCGAGCAGCGAGTTGATCTGCTTGAGGTCCCGAATGGTGTCGAGATGGATGGAACTGGTCTCGACACTCTTGGCGGTGCCGTCGCGCAGCCGCACGAAATGGCTCTGGCTGGTTTCCTTCTCGCGGTCGCGCAGCCGGTCCTTTTCCAGCACCAACTGGCGAGCGGTCTCCGGATCGCGAGATACCAGCACGTTGAAGGCAAGCCTGGCATTGGCAAGCACCGAGGCATGGAAGGCGCAAAGCTCACGCCATCCTTCCGGCGTAAACTCCAGCCCGCGCTCGAATTTCTTCTTCACGTGGACCAGCATGTTGCGCACAATGATGTCGCCGACCTGCTCCAGCTTGACGCAGGCGCCGATCAGCTCCTGGCAACGCAGGGCCTCGTCCTCGCTCAGCGGGTTCTTGGTGACCCTGGCCAGATAGAGCTTGATTGCCGCGTGCTTTCTGTCGACACGGTCGTCGAGTGCGGCCAGCGCGCCAATCTTGTCGGCATCGGCGCTCTCATAGAGCTCGATGATCCGTTTCAGCATGATCTCGACCGTTTCGCAGACCCGCACCACCTCGCGGGTGGCGTTGGCTAATGCCTGGCTCGGCACGTCGAGCGCACTTTCGTTGAGCGCGGAAAGCTCAACGACGTCGAGCGCGTTGGCGGGCTGCGGCTTGGTGCCCAGCGCCACGATCTTTTCCGAGGCGCGATAGACCAGGCGCGCCAGCGGCACGCCGGCGATCAGGATCAAGATGTTGAAGGCGATGTGGGCATTGACGATCTGCTCGGGCACGGTGCTGCCCAAGAAAGCGACTGGCGGCTTGAACGTCAGGAACAGGATCAGCATGATCAGCGAACCCATGCCGCGCATCAGGAGATTCCCGATCGGCACGATGCGAACGCCGGGCTCTGCGTTGCGGGTTAGAAGCGGCGCGATGATCGAAGAGCCGAGATTGACGCCGAGCACCAGCACGATGCCGAGTTCGGGCGGGATGAAACCGCGGCCGGCGAGCGTCACCATCAGCAGCACCGCGGCAATCGAGGAATGGAACAGCCAGGTGACCAACGCTGCCAGAAGATAGGCGGTGACCGGATCGCCGGAGAAGTAATTGACGATGAGGGGCATCAGCGTGCTCTGGCGCAGCGGCTCCGACGCCTGGCCGATCATCTCCAGCGACAAAAGCAGCAGGCCGATGCCGACCAGGATGCGGCCGAACTGGCGCCAGTCGCGCCGCTCGGTGGCCATGAACATGACGGTGCCGGCGACCAGGCAGACCGGCACCAGCAGCGACAGATCAAAGGTAAGCAGCTTGACCACCAGCGCCGAGCCGATCTCGGCACCGCGCACCGCAAGCTGGCCCGACATGCCGCTGACAATACCGGAGCCGGCGAATGAGCCGACCAGCAAGGTGACGGCGGTCGAGCTTTGCAGTGCGACAGCCAGGCCGCAGCCGGCCAGAACCGCCATGAAGGGATTGCGCATGGTAGCGCGCAGTTTGTGGCGCAGCACGTCGCCATAGGCGCGCTCGACGCCGGTCTTCACCAAACGGGTGGCAAACAGCATCAGTGCCACCGCACCGGCAAGGTGCAGCAAAACGACGGAGCCACTCATGCCAGGCCCCGCAACGCCACAGGCGCCGGCGACGCGGGCGCGGTGAAGTCGAAGGGGCAAACGCGGGCGCGAATCGTGGACATTGCAGAGGTTGATACTACTCCGATTTATTTTAGCCGAATAATAAATTTTGCCCGGTTCGGACGCGTGTTGGCACGCGACGGGGCGTGTCGGAAATGGATGGCTGACAAAATGGTTGCATAGCCTGCGAGGTTGCGGAGGGTCATGCGTCCATTCTCGGGCGGTCGCTTTAAAGGTATCGCTGAATTAGTCGTGCTAAATATAAGAAATCATTGCGAAAACGTAATCTATGCATTCAGTCTCGGTTCATCCTTCCGGCTCTATTCCGGAGGCATCGACAACCAAGGACTACCCGCCATGAAACGTATCGTTCTTTCCGCCATTGCCTTCTCGATGCTGGCTGCAACCGCCTTGCAGGGCCAGGCTGCACCACTGAACACACCAAACGCGCCGCAGTCGAACTACAACCAGGTCGACTGGCAGAAGCCCGGCAGGCATGTGAACAAGCATGTCGACGTGACCAAGCGCGTCATAGTGAAGAAGAAGATCGTCGTGAGACGCAGCCATTGGCGCAACGGCCAGAGATATTCGAGCTGGAAGCGTCACCAGCCGATCCGCCACTATCGCCACTATGGCCTGCGCCGTCCGGGTCCCGGTCAGGAATGGATCCGGGTCGGTAACGACTATCTGCTGGTCAGCGTTCTCTCCGGCCTGATCTTCGGTGCCATCGCCGCGCAGTGAGCGCGGAACGGCTGACCGGCGCTGCGCCGGTTTAGATCAAGAAGGCGGTCCGCGGGCCGCCTTCTCTTTTTGACCTGTGAAAACCGGGTATGGTCGCCATTACGAGTCGTCGGGCTTCGCCCGTGTGATTATATGAAGGCCAAACGAGCTGTCCCCATGCGCTTTCCGCCTGCTTTCCTCGACGAGATACGCGACCGCGTACCGATTTCTTCGGTGATCGGCCAGCGCGTCGCGTGGGACAGGAAGAAGACCAACGCGCCGCGTGGCGATTATTGGGCGTGCTGTCCGTTCCATGGCGAGAAGAGCCCGTCCTTCCATTGCGAGGACAAGAAGGGCCGTTATCACTGTTTCGGCTGCTCGGTTTCGGGCGACCATTTCAAGTTTTTGACCGAACTCGATGGGATAAGCTTTCCCGAGGCCGTCGAGAAGATCGCCGACATGGCCGGCGTGCCGATGCCGGTTCGCGATGCCGATGAGGAACGGCGCGAAAAGGAACGCGCCAGCCTGACCGATGTCATGGAGATGGCGACGGTGTTCTTCCAGGAACGGCTGCAGGGACCGGAAGGGGCAAAGGCCCGCGCCTACCTGCGCGACCGGGGGCTGACACCGGCGACGCAGCAGTCTTTCCGCCTCGGCTATGCCCCCGACAGCCGCAACGCGCTGAAGGAGCACCTTGCCGCCAAGGGTGTCCCCAAGGCCGACATCGAGGCGTGCGGGCTGGTGCGACATGGCGACGACGTGCCGGTTTCCTATGATTGGTTTCGCGACCGCATCATGTTCCCGATCCCGGATTCCAGGGGCAAGATCATCGCCTTCGGCGGGCGGGCACTGGCGCCGGATGCGCTGGCCAAATACATGAACTCGCCCGATACGGAGCTCTTCCACAAGGGCAACGTGCTCTACAATTTCGCCCGTGCGCGCCAAGCGCTCGGAAAGGGAGCGCTGGCCAAGGGCGGCACGGTCATTGCCGTAGAGGGCTACATGGATGTGATCGCGCTGGCGCAGGCCGGCTTCGAGAACGTGGTGGCGCCGCTCGGCACCGCATTGACTGAAAACCAGCTCGAACTTCTGTGGCGCATGGCCGGCGAGCCGGTGCTGTGCTTCGACGGCGACCAGGCCGGGCTGAAGGCAGCATGGCGCGCCGCCGACATGGCGCTGCCGGCGGTCCAGGCGGGCCGCTCCGTGCGCTTCGCCCTGCTGCCGGAGGGCAAGGATCCCGACGATCTGGTCAAGGGTGACGGACCGGATGCGTTCCGCGCCGTGCTTTCCGAGGCGCGGCCGCTGGCCGACCTCTTGTGGATGCGCGAGACCGCCGGCGGCATCTTCGATACGCCGGAACGGCGGGCGGAGCTCGAAAAGACGCTGCGCGAACTGACCAGCCGCATCCGCGACGAGAGCCTTCGCTATCACTACCAACAGGAAATGCGCGAGCGCGTGCAGAGCTTCTTCGGTGCCCAGCGCGGACGCCGGGGACGTCAGGACGGACGGCCCGGTGAGCGCTTCCCGGGCAGGGTCTCAGCACCCGGCGGACAGTTTGCACGTGGCGGCGGTGCCGGTGGGCGCACCGCGATCACCGAAAGCCTCGGCCGCTCGGCGCTGGTCAAACGCGGCGGCGAGGGCATGTCGGTGCGCGAGGCGACGATCATTACGGCCCTCGTCAACCATCCCGTGCTGATCGACGAGAATTTCGCCCATGTCGAGTTCCTCGATCTCGCCAATTCCGATCTGAAGCGGCTGCACGCGGCCATCCTCGACGCCATGGCGCACGATATGGCCAACAACCGCGAGGCTGTAATCGCGACGATCGAGCGGGCCGGCTGTGGTGAGATCTGGCAGCGCGCGGTGGCGCTGATCAAACGTGCGCGGCAATGGCCGGCGCTGGAAACGGCAGCACTCGACGATGCTCGTGATGCGTTCAGCCAAGCTCTCCACTTGCAGCGCAGCGCGCGCACCTTACATAAGGAGCTGAAGCAGGCGGAAGCAGCGCTCGCCAGCGATCCCACGGACGAAAATTACCGGCACCTGGTCGAAATCCAGGCGCAATTTCGTGATGTGCAGGCAACGGAAGCGCTGATCGAAGGGTTTGGCGTATCGTCGGGCAGAGCTGGGCGCGTTTAGATCGAAGCCTCCAGAAGACTGAAATGTAAGGACGTGCTTGCGCGTTGGAATCAAGCGTGCGGTGCTCTAAGTCGGGTAATTGATTCGCTTTTTTCATGCGAATCATGCGAGAGGCGCTTGACCTTCCGGCAGAATGGCGGAATCAGGTCGATTCGAAACGTTAACCCGCCCCGGCATCGACGGGAATGCAGCGATGTAAGGTACTGATCACTGGACAGGCAGTCTGCTTGCCACAGATATCAGGGTTAATCTGGACTTAACGAGAGATGCAGTTACTGGCCCGGTAAAGCGCGTTCTGGAAAGAGCGCATCCATTTTGACCGGACCGGCAGCTTACGCGGCTTTGATACTCAGCCGCTTGGAGAAAATAAAGACTATGGCGACAAAGGAAAAGGAAGAAGTCGAGACCGAACGCGAGGCCGCGACCGATGGCCCTCTGCTCGACCTTTCCGACGATGCTGTCAAGAAGATGATCAAGGCCGCCAAGAAGCGCGGCTATGTCACCATGGACGAGCTGAATTCGGTGCTGCCCTCGGAGGAAGTGACCTCCGAGCAGATCGAGGACACGATGGCCATGCTTTCCGACATGGGCATCAACGTGGTCGAGGACGACGAGCAGGGCGAGGAGCCCGAAGCCGCCGATACTGCCGCTGACGCCGAGGAAGACGCGAACGAACTCGCCGAGCAGACCGGCACCGCCGTCGCCGCCACCACGACCAAGAAAGAGCCGACCGACCGCACCGACGATCCGGTCCGCATGTATCTGCGCGAGATGGGCTCAGTCGAGCTTCTGTCGCGCGAGGGCGAAATCGCGATCGCCAAGCGCATCGAGGCCGGCCGCGAGACGATGATCGCGGGCCTGTGCGAAAGCCCGCTGACCTTCCAGGCCATCATCATCTGGCGTGACGAGCTCAACGAATCGAAGATCCTGCTGCGCGAGATCATCGACCTCGAGGCGACCTATGCCGGGCCGGAGGCCAAGCAGGCGCCGGTTGTCGAGCGTATCGAGGAAGCCAAGACCGAGGAAAAGTCGCGCCGTTCGCGCGAGGACGAGGACGACGTCACCAACGTCGGCGGCGACACCCGTGGCCTGGTGGACGATGACGAGGAAGACGATGACGAGGCGAGCCTGTCGCTTGCGGCGATGGAAGCCGAACTGCGCCCGCAGGTGATGGAGACGCTCGACGTCATTGCCGACACCTACAAGAAACTGCGCAAGCTGCAGGACCAGCAGGTCGAGAACCGGCTGGCTGCCGCCGGCACGCTGTCGCCCAGTCAGGACCGCCGGCTGAAGGAATTGAAGGACCAACTGATCAAGGCGGTGAAGTCGCTGTCCTTGAACACGGCGCGCATCGAGGCGCTGGTCGAGCAGCTCTACGACATCAACAAGCGCTTGGTGCAGAACGAAGGCAAGCTGCTCAGGCTGGCCGAAAGCTATGGTGTGCGCCGCGAGGAATTCCTCAAAGAATATCAGGGCTCGGAGCTCGATCCCAACTGGACTCGCTCGATCGGCAATTTGACTTCACGCGGCTGGAAGGAATTCACCAAGAACGAGAAGGACGCCATCCGCGACCTGCGCGCCGAGATCCAGAACCTCGCCACCGAGACGGCGATTTCGATCCAGGAATTCCGCAAGATCGTCAACCAGGTGCAGAAGGGCGAGCGCGAAGCCGCGATCGCCAAGAAGGAAATGGTCGAGGCCAATCTGCGCCTCGTCATTTCCATCGCCAAGAAATACACCAATCGCGGCCTGCAGTTCCTCGATCTGATCCAGGAGGGCAATATCGGCCTGATGAAGGCGGTCGACAAATTCGAATACCGCCGCGGCTACAAGTTCTCGACCTACGCGACGTGGTGGATCCGGCAGGCGATCACCCGTTCTATCGCCGACCAGGCGCGCACCATCCGCATTCCGGTGCACATGATCGAAACGATCAACAAAATCGTGCGCACCTCGCGCCAGATGCTGCATGAGATCGGCCGTGAGCCGACGCCGGAAGAGCTGGCGGAAAAGCTCGCCATGCCGCTGGAAAAAGTGCGCAAGGTGCTGAAGATCGCCAAGGAGCCGATCTCGCTCGAAACGCCGGTCGGCGACGAGGAGGATTCGCATCTCGGCGACTTCATCGAGGACAAGATGGCGATCCTGCCGATTGACGCGGCGATCCAGGCCAATTTGCGCGAGACGACGACGCGTGTATTGGCCTCGCTGACGCCGCGCGAAGAGCGCGTGCTCAGAATGCGCTTCGGCATCGGCATGAACACCGACCACACGCTTGAAGAGGTCGGCCAGCAATTCTCGGTCACCCGCGAGCGCATCCGCCAGATCGAAGCCAAGGCGCTGCGCAAGCTCAAACACCCGAGCCGGTCGCGCAAGCTGCGGAGCTTCCTCGACAGCTGAGGCCGGGTGACGGAGAAGCAGTTTCAAGGGCGCCGGTGGCGCCCTTTTCCGTTTGGGCACAGGCGATCACGATTGAACGCGCCGCTCTTGCGGGTCGTGCACTACGAGAGGATAATTCCGCGACGGACGCATTCTCTGGGCGACAAACCCGGATGCCCGCCCCGGCGGTTGGACGCCGCGCTCCGTGGCACCGGAGGGAGGTGTGCCATGACAACTTACATCGTGCTGATCAACTGGACGGAGCAAGGCGCCAAAAACGTGCGCGAATCGCCGAAGCGGCTCGATGCCGCCAAGAAGCTGCTGGGCGACATGGGCGGGTCCTTCAAGGCATTTTATCTCACCATGGGGGATTGCGACATGGTGGCCGTGCTCGAAGCGCCCGACGATGCCGTCCTGGCTCGTTTCTCGCTGATGCTGGCGACGGCCGGAAACGTCAGGACGCGGACACTCAAGGCTTTCCCGGAGGATGCCTATCGCGAGATCATCACCTCGCTCGGGTAAGTTGCGCTCCAGGCCTAGCCGGCCATTTCGCGGCTGTCGTGTTGCGTTGCGGCGCAATGGCGTTTGCCGGATAGTCGGTGCGCGCCCCTCTGGTGCCGTTTCGAAACATGAGCAAGCCTCTGCTGACCGTCTGGTATAATACGCGCTGTCCGGTCTGTGATGCCGGCATCAGCCGGCAGAAACGGCGGCTGATCGAGGCGGTCAAGGCCGGTCGGATCGAATTTCGCGACATCAATACCGAACCGACGGCGTTGGCCCGCTACGGCATAGGGCTGGAGGATATCCGGCGTCGGCTGCATGCGACCGACGCCGGTGGCAAATTGCTGGTCGGCGCCGATGTTGCAGTTGCGGTGTGGCTGATAACGCCGGGCGAGGGCTGGTTGGCGACGCTGTTCGGCAATCCCGCCGCACTGCCGTTGACGCGCTATGCCTATGATCGTTTCGCCGATCTGCTCTATGCCTGGAACCGGCGCAAAGGCCGCTGGTAACAGGTATCCATTCCTCCCGCACCGAGCGTTTCGCATGCCCCGCTATCAAGCCGCGGGGTCGCGAAGCCAGCCGACGATGCGGCGCACCGCAGGCAGCACCAGCAGCAGCGTCGGAGGCAGCTTTCTGCGCGAGGTTTTCACATTCGTCTGGGATTTCGCCGAAGCATCCGGTTCGTCACCTTTGCATCCATTCGCCGGTCTTCGGCGTAACTGCCCGGAACGGGGGTGGATGCGTTGCTTCACGTTAGACGCCTGGGGAGTGGCCTTCGGCCCCTCGCGCGCTTCCTAACCGCCCTTGCCGGCGAAAACCAATCCTGCTGGCGCTTATCTTCAGATACATCGTAAGATATATCTTGACTCCGCCGCTGTGAATACGTAGTTGAGATATATCTTAAGACATAACTCAAGGAGCAAACAATGCACAAAGACAGTCATTTCGGGGGTGATCGTTTTGGCGAACACGCCGAGCGCGTTTTCATGCATATGGCCGGCAAGTTCGGCGGACGCGGCGGCGGCTTCGGCCCGTTCGGGCATGGCACGAGAGGCGGACGCGGCGGGCCGGGCGACATGTTCCGCGCCGGGCGCATGCTGGCCGACGGCGACCTCAAGCTGATCACGCTGTCGCTTCTGGCCGAGGCGCCGCGGCACGGCTACGACATCATCAAGGCGCTGGAGGAGCGCACCAGCGGCTTCTACAGCCCGAGCCCCGGCGTGGTCTACCCGACGCTGACCTTCCTGGAAGAGGCCGGCTACGCCGTTTCTGCGGCGGACGGCAACAAGAAGGTGTTTTCAATCACCGAGGCTGGGCAGGCGCACCTCAACGAAAATCGCGAGATGATCGACCACGTGCTCGAACATCTCGAGCGCTTCGGCCGCAAGATGGCAAAGGCGCGCGACTGGTTCGGCTGGAACGATGACGGCGACGGTGGCCGGCGCGGCCGCGGCCGCTCGGAAAAGCGCGACAAGTTTCGCGCCGTGCGCCACCGGCTGCGCGCCGCGCTCGGCGAAATCGTCGATGCGCCTGAAGCAAAGCAGGCCGAGGCAATCAGCATATTGGAAGCTGCCGCAGAGGCCTTGGAAGCGTTGTCGCGCGACTGACCTCTGAGTGCCAAGCCAGTTGCGGCCCTTGCCCGCTCGGCCAAGGACCGGTACTGAAAATCATCCTGCACCGCGCTATGTGGTGCAGGATGATTGCCGTTGGAGGATACCCCCATGTCTTTTCTGAAGCGTCTTTTCGGCGGAGGCAACGAAGCCGCCGAGCCAAAGACAGCGGCGCCGGCAAAGCAGATCGAGCACAAGGGCTTTTTGATCAGCGCCACGCCCTACAAGGCGGAGGGCCAGTACCAGACCTGCGGCGTGGTTTCGAAGGAGATCGACGGCGTGATGAAGGAGCACAAATTCATCCGCGCCGACCGCTTTGCCGGGCTTGACGACGCTGTCGACATCTCGATCAAAAAGGGCATCCAACTGGTCGACGAGCAAGGCGAAAAGATCTTCGGGTAGATCGGCTACGACAGCCTTGGGTCGATTGGCCCGCTTTCCAACGCCAGCACGGCGAAGACACACTCGTGAACCCGTAGCGGCTGCTTGGCGACAAATCGCGTTAGCGCTTCGTGGCCAAGCGCGAACTCTCTGAGCGCCAAGGCTGCGCTTGCCGGCCAGGCCGCGTTCTCGGAGGCGCACGAGATTGTTGGGCGCGTCATATTCGGGACCATAGATGATGCGCAAATATTCCGGGCCGCGGACCTTCAGCGCCGGCTGGATGAGCCCCTTCTTGCCACGGCTGACGAATAACCAATGGCAGTTGTGTGGCCCACCACAATAGGTTGTCGCCAACGACAACAAGGGCAGGCGCCGGGCGCCTGCTCTTGTACAATTCAGACGATGCTGACGCTTTACGCCGCGGTGGCGACGCGCTCGGCATTACCGGTCGCGGCCACAATGGCGTCGACCTTGGCCGAGGCCTTGGCCAGCGCTGCTGCCACCGCATCGGCGCCCATCCCGACTCCTTCGATGCGGATGACCTCGACATCGTTCATGCCGAGAAAGCCGAGTACGCTGCGCAGGTAGGGAATGGCGTGATCGAACTGCACGGCCGCACCTTCGGAATAGATGCCGCCCGAAGCCAGCACGATATAGACCTTCTTGCCGGTGACGAGGCCCTTGGGGCCGTTCTCGCCATAGGCAAAGCTCTTGCCGGAACGGGCAATGTGATCGACCCAGGACTTCAGCGTCGAGGAGATGTTGAAGTTGATGAAGCCGGTGGCGAGAATGACGGTGTCGGCCGCAAACAGCTCGTCCAGCACCGTGTCGGAAACGCCGACGACCTCAGCCTGGCGCTGGCTGCGTGCTTCGACCGGCATATATATGCCGGTCGAATAGTCGGGGTCGATATGCGGCAGCGGGTTGGCTACGAGGTCGCGGGCGACAAGCCTGGCCGAGGGATTGGCGGCAAGCAGCTTCTCGGCGAGTTCGGTGGCGATGCGGGTCGAGTGCGAGGCGGCGCCGCGTGGGCTGGATGTGACAAGAAGGATCGACATGATGGGTCTCCGGGGTTGGACTTAAAATCTCCCGGCAAATATGTGTGCGCAGACCCATTTGAAAAACTGGTATATTTTGTATATGATCCATCTAAATTGTGGATTGAACGATGCAACCGAACCCGACGCTTGACCAACTGCAGATACTGGTTGCGGTGGCCGAGACCGGCAGCTTCTCGGCCGCCGGGCGCAAATTGAATCGCGCGCAATCGGTGATCAGCTACGCTATCGCCAACCTCGAAGCGCAGCTCGGGCTGAAGCTGTTCGAGCGCGAGGGCACGCGTGAACCGCAACTGACCGATGTCGGCAAGGCGACGCTGGAAGATGCGCGACGCATGGTCGGCGTGCTGCAACGCATCCGCTCGCGTGTCGACGGATACCGGCAGGGATTGGAGGCTGAAGTTACGCTGTCGGTCGACGTGACACTACCGTCGCCGGTGCTGGTTCGGGTGCTAAAGGCATTCGAGGCGCAGTTCCCGGCAGTGACGCTGCGTCTGCATATCGGCTCGCTTGGCCTGATCCTCGATCATGTTGTCGGCGGACAGGCCGATCTCGGCATCGGGGGGCTTCTGGGTGAGACGGACGTGAATCTGCTTCGCATCGGCTTCATCTCCCTGGTGCCAGCTGCAGCGCCTGAACACCCGCTGGCGCTGCTGCCGAGACCAGTGGCGCTAGAGGATGTCCGCGAACACATCCAACTGGTCGTCTCGGACCAATCCGAGCGTACGCGCGGGCGTGACTATGGCGTCTTCGCCTACCGCACGTGGCGGCTGACGGATGTGCGCACCAAGCACGTGCTGATGCGCGAGGGGCTGGGCTGGGGCGGGCTGCCGCGATGGCTGATTGCCGATGATCTGGCGAACGGCCGGCTCGTCGAACTCGATCTCGAGCCTTACAGCGAAGTCCGCTCGCCGCTCTATGCCATGCATCGCGCCGATCGCAGCCCGAAACCGGCGGCCGCCTGGCTGATCGACCAGTTCAAGCGCCAGCTCGGCTGTTTCAACGAGTTCGAGCCGGGTGAGATGCCTGCGAAGGAGCCGGAGACAGGCCGTCGATCAGCGCCATGAGAACGGCGCGATAGTCCTCGATCGAGGCTCCAGCTTCAATGGCGAGCGCTGCGCGGTCGAAGGCAGCGGCGAGCAAAGCGGTCAGTGCTTCCACAGGCAATCTCTTCATGGAGTGCGACCGCATCGCGGCGATAAGGCCCTCGCGCAGCGAACGGTTGCCATGGCGATTGTCGATCGCATCCATGGCGGCGCGGCCGAGCACGGCCGGGCCATCAAGCAGCAAGAGTCGAGTTCGGCCGGGGGCACGCATGGCAGCCAGATAGGCATCCGAGCCGGCAATCAGTGCATCGCGGGCAAATAGCGAAGGCGGCGACGCCCGTTCGATCTCTTCCGAGACGGCTTGCGCCTCCTGTTCGACCACAGCGGCAAACAGCGCCTGCTTGTCGGTAAAGTGATGATAGAGCGCGCCGCGCGTGACCCCGGCAGCGGCGACGATCTCGGGTGTGCTGGTCTCGGCATACGATTTTTCGGTGAACAGTTTTCGCGCCGCGGCGATGAGCTCGGCGCGTGTCGCCTCGGTGCGATCGCGGTTGGAGCGGCGAGCGGATCCCTGTTGCATACATGCAGCCTGTATGTTAGTTCAATTTAGATGCAGACTGTATGTTATTCGCCGGGAGAAGGAAAGATGAGGACGACGAGCTATTATCCGGTGCTGATGACGAGCGACGTTGCCGGCACGGCAGCCTTCTATGTTGCGCATTTCGGCTTCAAGCCGCTGTTTGAGGCCGACTGGTACGTGCATCTGCGCTCAGCCGAAGACCGCCGCGTCAACCTCGGCATCGTCCAGGGCGATCATGAGACGATCCCGGAGGAAGGGCGGGGCCGCACGTCTGGCCTGCTGATCAACTTCGAGGTCAGGGATCCGGATGCCGTCTATGAGCGGATCACCGCCGCCGGGCTACCGATCCTGCGAACGCTGTGCGACGAACCCTTCGGCCAGCGCCACTTTATCACCAGGGATCCCAACGGCGTGCTGATCGACGTCATCAAGCCGATCCCGCCGAGCCCGGAATTCCTAGCGCAATATGCCGATGGCGCGGCGGGCTGAGCGAGACAGCGGCCGCTGGCAGGAACTGTCCGCAGACGCGAGGTGAGGGCTTTAGCCGCGTGGCCGGTCACGCCTTTGCGGTTTATGCTTAGGGGTTAATCAACCCTGGGCCTTCTCCATGCGTGAAATCTGCCTTGTCCGCGCACCCTCCAACCTTGGCCTCCGCCCGCTCCGGCCGGGGCATATTCCGGGGACCTGGCGCGCGCCGCAGGCGCTTACCGAAGCCGGCTTGGTCGAGATGCTTTCGCCCGCCAAAGTGGTTGATCTTGATCGGCCCGCCTATAGCACCGAGCCACAGCCGGGCACCCGGCTGCGCAACGGCAACGCCATACGCAGCTTCAATCTCGCACTCGCCGAAATCGTTGCCGGCGCGCTGGGACGAGGCGAGTTCCCGCTGGTCGTGGGCGGCGACTGCGCTGTCCTGCTTGGCGCGCTGGCCGCAGCACGGCGATCTGGTCCGGTTGCGCTGGTCCATGTTGATGGCCACAGCGATTTCCGCCATCCGGGCAATTACGACGTCAACGCCTCACTCGGCTCGGCCGCCGGCATGGACCTTGCGCTCGCAACCGGACGTGGTGAGCCGTTGCTGACCGACTGGCCCGGCATCGCAAGACCGCTTGTCGCGGACGAACAGGTGATACAGATCGGCGAACGCGAGAACCGCAACGCCAACTTCGCCTGGCCGGACATCCATTCGACCGCGATGACGTTGATCGACGTCTTTGCCGTGCGCGAGCTTGGCGCGGCGAAGGTCCTGGACAAGACCTGGAGCACGTTGGCGCGAACCGGCTGGCCCCACTGGGTGCATTTTGACGTCGATGCGCTCGATCAGACAGTAATGCCGGCAGTGGATTCACCGGGCAGCCCCGGCATCGATCCTGACGATCTCGTCGACATTCTCACGGCGCTGGTGGCGGATCCGCGCTGCACCGGAATGGATATGACCATTTTCGATCCGGATCTCGATCCGACCGGCGAACTGGCCGCGCTGCTGGTTTCGCTGCTTGGCCGGATCTATGCGCCGCGATAGAGCCTGCCCATCCCGATAGGTTCGGGATGGGCTCTATCTTGTTTGACCATGATGTTGTCCGAAAAACCGGTTCCCACTTTGCTGCGCTGACCTTCGGTTCGGGATCAAGGTCGAGCACTCAGCTTCGCGCCACTGGCATTACCGTGACCTGAGTAATGCCGGAGCGGCGCACCACCGTGCACAGCGTCTCGTGGCCGATGCGCTCGGCGTCGAGCATGCGCACCAGATCGTCGACACCGGTGACCGGGCGGCCGTCGATGGCGGCAATGATGTCGCCTTCCCTGAGGCCGGCCTTGTCCGCCGGGCTGTTCTTTTCGACGGTGCGCAGGCGCACCGCCGTGCGGCTCGATACTTGCGACAAAAGAGCTGCGCGGCGCGGCAGGTTGGTGGTGTCGGCTGAAACGCCAATGAAGGCACGGCGCACGCGGCCGAAGCGGATGATTTCCGAGATGACGAAATTGGCCGTGTTGGAGGCAACCGCGAAGGCGATGCCTTGCGCACCATGGATCATCGCGGTGTTAACGCCGATCACCTCGCCGGCCGACGACACCAGTGGTCCGCCGGAATTGCCGGGATTGAGCGCGGCGTCGGTCTGGATGACGTCGTCGATCAGCCGGCCGGTGGAGGCACGCATCGAACGGCCGAGTGCCGAGACGACGCCAGTGGTGACGGTCCATTCGAAGCCGAGCGGGTTGCCGATGGCAATTGCAATCTGGCCGCGCCTCAAACGCTTGGAATCGCCAAGCGGCGCAACGTCGGCAAAGTCACCGTCGGCGCGCACCAGCGCAATGTCAGTGTCGGGATCGCGGCCGAGCACGCGGCCTTCCCTGGAGGCGCCGTCCGGCATAGATACGCGCACGCTGCGCGCATCGCCGACGACGTGGAAGTTGGTGACGACCAGCCCGTCCGGCGCGATGACGAAGCCGGAGCCATGGCCGCCCGGGCCACCGATGCGTTCGATGCGGCAGACGGCGGGCCCGATGCGGTCGACGGCATCGGCGACCGTCGCCGAATAAGCATCGAGAAGGGCATCGTCATATTCCAATTGCTGAGCAGGCAGGGCCACCTGAGAACTCCGTTTGGAACAAGATGAACAATGCCTATATGTGCGGAGCGGCCGGACCGGCCGCGACCTGACCAGATGGCCAGTCAAATGCTCAACTAGCCGTCAGGCGAGTATCCGCCAACACCCTGCCGGGCGATATCTGGGTCACGAAGAACCCAGGAGACAAATCATGAGCGATTTCAATCTGAGCACGTTATCCGACGCCATTGCCGACATCGCGGCAGCTGCGGCACCCGCGACGGCCAGCTTCGCGACGCACCACCGGACGTCAACTGCTTTCCACTGGCGGGACGGCTATTTCGTCACTGCCGAGGAGGCGGTCGAGGCCGGCGAGGAGATCGAGCTGACGTTTTCTTCGGGCCAAGCCGTCAAGGCCGAACTGGTCGGCCGCGACCCGTCCACCGGCACGGCCGTTTTGAAACCGGCCGGCGCGCCGAGCGCCCCGTCACTGGTAAAGGCGGAGGCGGTGCGGCCGGGCAATCTGGCAATCATCGCGGGCAATAGTGACGGTACGTCACTCGCCACCTTCGGCACGGTCGGCGAGGTCGGTCCGGCCTGGCGCTCGATGCGGGGCGGCACGATCGACCGGCGCATCAACCTTGCCGTCAATGCCGGCGGCCGTTTCGAGGGCGGCCCTGTGCTCGACGCCAAGGGCGGACTGATCGGCATGCTGCTGTTCGGGCCACGCCGGCGGGCACTGGTCATGCCTTACGAAACGATCGAACGGGCAGTCACGACGCTGCGCGAGAAGGGTCATGTGGCGCGCGGCTATCTTGGCGCCGGCCTGCATCCGGTCCGCAATGGTGATACGCAGGGCGCCATGGTGATGAGCCTGGACGATAACGGCCCGGCGAAAGCAGCCGGTCTCAGCCTCGGCGACATTATCGTGTCGTGGAACGCAGAGGCGGTGCATGGCCCGCGCGAGCTGATCCACAAGCTCGGGCCAGACAGTGCCGGTGCCTTGGTGACACTCGGCGTGGTGCGCGGCGGCGAGAATCGTGAGGTTTCCCTGACCATCGGTGAAAAGCCACTGAGCTGAGGGATAGATGGTAAGCGGTGAGGTCGCTGGCAGACGGCTGACGGTGCTGATCGCGCTCGCTGACGCCGAGCGCGCACGAAGTCTGTCCGCGGCTCTCGCCGCGACCGATGATCTGCGGCCGGTTCTGGCGGGCGACGTCGACGGGCGCGGGGCGGCGGATGTCGCCATCGTCGATGACCATGGAGTACAAGGCGGTCTCTTCGACGCGGCTATGCCTCGCGTGCTGCTATTATCGCGAGCGGCCCGTGAACGGCCGGCCGATACAGTGTTTGCCGTGCTGCCGGTGCAAGCGGACGAGCTGCTGATCGCCGCCGCCGCGCGGCTGGCGGCGGCGGGCTACCGGATTTCGCGCGACAGCCATGCTCTATCCGATCGGCACGATTTTACCTTCCATGACAGCGACCGGTTCGATGAGGAACCGACTGATGGGCACATCGCCCGGCCAACACTTTCGCCGCGCGAAAGCGAGGTGCTGGCGCTGCTGGCCGAGGGCGCGCCCAACAAGGTTATCGCGCGACGGCTGGACATCTCCGTGCACACGGCGAAGTTCCACGTCGCGGCTATCCTGACCAAGCTCGGTGCCGCCAACCGCACCGATGCGATCGCCATCGCCATGCGGCAGGGCTTAGTGCTGGTCTAGCTCGAATTGTCTCAAGGCCTACGCAGCGTAACCCGCATGCGGTGGCTTGGGCCTTGCGCGGCGGTTCTCAGCCGCGCAAGGATCGTGTCTTTCATGTTGCAAGGAGACGCAACGATGTCGCTCAAGGGAAAGACACTATTTATCTCCGGCGGGTCGCGCGGCATCGGGCTGGCGATTGCGTTGCGCGCGGCGCGCGACGGCGCCAACGTGACGATCGCGGCCAAGACCGCCGAGCCGCATCCGAAGCTGCCGGGGACGATCTACACGGCGGCGCGAGAGATCGAGCGGGCCGGCGGCAAGGGGCTGCCAGCGCTGTGCGACATCCGTGAGGAAGCGCAGGTCGCCGAAGCCGTCGCCAAAACCGTGGAGAGGTTCGGCGGCATCGATATTTGTATCAACAACGCCAGCGCCATCCAACTCACCGGCACGCTGGAGACCGACATGAAACGTTACGACCTGATGCACCAGATCAATACGCGCGGCACTTTTCTCGTCTCCAAAATGTGCATTCCATACTTAAGGTTGGCGGAAAATCCTCACATTTTGAACCTGGCACCGCCGCTCGACATGAAGGCCAAATGGTTCAAGAACCATGTCGCCTATACGATGGCGAAGTTCGGCATGTCGATGTGCACGCTGGGCATGAGCGCCGAGTTCGCCAGGGACGGCATCGCGGTCAATTCGCTATGGCCGATCTCTACCATCGACACGGCGGCGGTGCGCAACCTGCTGGGCGGAGCGACGGTGGCAGCGATGAGCCGTTCGCCCGACATCATGGCCGATGCGGCATACGCCATCCTGGTCAGGCCGTCGCGTGAGGCGACCGGCAATTTCTACATCGACGAAGAAGTGCTGCGCGCCGAGGGCGTCAGCGATTTCTCGGCCTATGCGCCGGGCGCGACAGGCCCGCTCGCCGGCGACTTTTTTGTGCCGGACGAGGTGTTCGGCCGGACTGATACCAAAATCAAAGCTATCTACTGACGGAAGCATCTACCTACAGAAGTATCCCTCAAAAGACCGGCACAGACGCGTGCTCACTCCCCGGCTTTCTTGGCTTTGCCCAGGCCCATCAGCCGGTCGATATAAGCAAGCATGAATGCCGAGGCGACGAAGGCCAGATGAATGATGGTCAGCCACATCAGCTGGTCGGTCGTGTAGGAGACCGAGTTCAGGAACACCTGCAAGAGGTGGATCGAGGAGATCGCTACGATTGTCGAGGCGACCTTGACCTTCAGCGAGCCGACATCGATCGTGCCCAGCCAATGCACCTTGCCGTCATTTTCATCGAAGCGGCTGACGAAGTTTTCGTAGCCCGAGATGATCACCATCACCACCAGTGAGGCGACCAGCGCGGCATCGATGAGGCCGAGCATTTTCAGGATGGTGTCGGTGTCATCGAGCGTGAAGGCGACGGGAACGAACTCGAACAGCTTCTTGCCGAAGGACACGGCATAGATGGCAAGTGCCGCGCCCAGTCCGAGATAGAAGGCGACCAGCAGCCAGCGCGAGGCGAGAATAATCGATTCGATGGCAAGTTCGATGCGCTTCATGTGACGGTTCCGGGCTTCTTTGCGGAGCGCCGTATTTCGGGCAGGCTGCGGCGGTTTGCAAGGTCCTAAAAAAACGAAACCCCGCCGGGAGGGGACCGGCGGGGCTCGCGTGTCCCGCTGGAGTCGGGACAGGGCAGGGAACGCCCTGTCCAGAATTTGGGATTGGTAGCCGCGCGTTTCAAGATTGATGACCGCGCGACTCAATGGTTGATCAAATCGCGCGGTTCACATTGCGGTTTATTGGGCGCTGGCCACCGGCGCCACTAGGGGGGTAATCCGGCGGATGGCGACGCGCCGGTTCTCGCGATTGGGTCCCGACGTGTTTACCTTGAGATACTCCTCGCCATAACCCTGCGTCGTCAGGTTCTCCGGCGGGATGCCAAAGGCGTTGGTCAAGGCTTCGGCGACCGCCTCGGCGCGGCGGTCGGACAGAGCGAGGTTCGCTTCCGGCGTGCCGACTGCATCGGTATGGCCTTCGATCAGGAAGGTCTCGGCCGGGTTTTTCTTCAGCAGCTTCTCCATGGCGTTGGCAACACCCTCCAGCTTCTGGACCTCGGTGTCGGAAATCGAAGCCGAACCGAACTCGAAGTTGAGCGTATCGAGGTCGATCCGGCGGGCGATGTCACGCACGCGGGCCGAGCGCTTGACCTCGTCGACCGAATAGAGGCGCTGGACCCTCTCCACCGGCGGCCGTTCGAGGAAGGTGTAATAGTCGTCCGGATCCTCGACCTCTTCGGAATCCAGAATGTACTCCTCTTGCGGAATGGCAAGGCGCATCGGCGGCAGGTCGTCGCCCGGGTCGCGCCAGTCTGCATCATCGTCATAGTAGCGCTCGTCGACATAGCTCAGCACATATTCGCGCCCGTCAGGCGCGATGCGTGAACGCTGGATGACGTCGCCGTAGCGGTTGCGGATAGTGACGATCCGGACACCATTGTCACGCTCGACGATTTCCCGGGTGCGATCGCCCGACAGGTCCTCATAATAGACATTCCTGGCGCCGCGGTGCATGCGCGGGGCATCGCTGCTTTCCACGAAGGTCTGGTTGTTGAACTGCAGGATGACGCGGTCGCCGAATTCCCTGACGACGTTGGCGCCCTGCGGGCGCGGACGGCGGCGAACATCCTCGATGTCGGGCGCACGCTCGACGCGCTTGCCTTTTTCCTCGGTCACCGGAACGATCTTTTCAGGCTTGATCTCCTGCTGGGCTGCCTTGTCGTCGGTAGGTGGCGGTCCCTCCTCGATCGGAGCAGGCTTCGGGGCTTCCACCTGGTTCTCGCCCTGCTGGGCTGGCTGGTTGCCCTGCTGCTTACCGGCATTTTGGCCGCGCTCCTTGCCGGCCTTGCGCTTGCGCAAGACATCCTTCTGGCTGTCCAGTATGGGCGCCTCGTTCGGGTTGGCGGCGGCTTCGCCCTGAGCAGGGAGCCCACCCTCGGCGGGTGCTGCCTGTTCGCCCGTCGTCGTGGGCTGCTCACCGGTTGCGGGCTGCTGTTCGCCGGTCACCGGCTCTTCCACAACGGGCTTCTTGCCACGCTTTTTCGCCTGGTTCTCGGGCTGTTCGCCTTGAGCAGGAGCCGCTTGCTTCTCGGTTGGAAGTGGCTCGGCCTGTGGGAGAGGCTCACCGGCGGGGCGTTCCTTCTTGCGCGGCGCCTGTTCGGCCGGTGCCGCCTCGATCTGCTGGTCTTGCTTGTTCTTCCTCTTGCGCGGATTGACTTGCTCGTTGTTGTCGTTCGCGGGTGCAGCCTGCTCGGCCGGCTGTTCGGCAGGCGCGGCCTCCTGCTGTTGCTGGTCGCGCTTCTTTCCCCGCGGCTTGAGCTGCTGCTGATCGTCGTTCGCGGGCGCAACCTGCCTGGCGGGTTGTTCAGCAGGTGCAGCTTCCTGCTGCTGGTCGCGCTTCTTCCTGCGCGGTTTGAGTTGCTGCTGATCGTCGTTCGCAGGCGCGGCCTGCTGGTCAGCCGGAGCGGCTTCGATCTGCTGCTGGTCGCGCTTCTTCCTGCGCGGTTTGAGTTGCTGCTGATCGTCGTTCGCAGGTGCGGCCTGCTGGTCAGCCGGAGCGGCTTCGATCTGCTGCTGCCTCTTCTTCCTTCGTTGATTTCCTTGCTGCTCTTCGCCGGAAGGCGCGAGCTGTTCGGCAGGCGCGGATTCACTCTGTTTTTGCTGCTCGCGCTTGTTCCTGCGCGGCTTCTGCTCGGGCTCGCCCGATTGTTCGGCGGGCGCCGCTTCGGATTGTTTTTGCCGGTCGCGCCTCTTGCCGGGCTTCTGTTCCGGCTCCGACTTTCCGCCTTGAGCGCAAGCTTCGGCCGATTCGCCCTCGGCACAATTCGACTGCGCCGGGATAAACATTGCGCTGTTCCGGGCGGGGCCGAATGCAGCATTGCCTTGCAGCGGGAACGCGCCTAACGGCGCGGACGCCATCAACAGGCCAAGCGCCGTGCCTGCCAGAATCCGTGGTTGGCGTTTCATCATAAACACTCCTTGTGGCGTCCCATCCGTGCCCAAACTTTCAGCAATCATGTTTGGTTCCTGTTTGTAGGTCTTAGCGGTGGTACAGGGCGATTGACCGGCGTTTTGAAGGCGACTTCGTGTCATTCGTATGTTCCTGGCGTATCGTTCGGACGAGGCGCAAGGGTTGCCGTGCTTGACCTTGAGGCGTCCGAGGGCCACATGCCGACAATGGACAAGCCGTTCTGGAAGACCAAGACGCTCGAGGCGATGACCCCGGCCGAGTGGGAATCACTCTGCGACGGCTGCGGCAAATGCTGCCTGTCCAAACTCGAAGACGAGGACACCGGAGAAATCTACTGGACCAGCGTCGGCTGCCGGCTGTTCGACGCTGGAAGCTGCCGCTGTTCCGACTATGCCAACCGGCTGGCGCGTGTTCCGGATTGTGTCGGGCTGACGCCGCAGAATGTGCGCACCATCAGCTGGCTGCCCAAGACTTGCGCTTACCGGCTGGTCGCCGAGGGCCGCGATCTCTATTGGTGGCACAGGCTGGTGTCTGGAAGCGACGAGACCGTGCACGAGGCGGGCATCTCGATGCGCGGCCGAGTCAGCGCCAGCGAGACCGACCTTGCCGAGCCGGACGACTATTTCGACCATATTCTCGCAAAGGAGCCATAGGATTTTATCGCAAAATCGAGAATCCGGAACCGACGGCAAAATGGACGTTGTCCATCCACCATGCTATCCACCCTATGTAGCACCGCCGTCTATAGCACCGCCTTCAGAAGCGAGAGACTATTCCGGTTCTGCCTCATGAACTGGAGATGAACGGCCGGTTCGCAAAAAATTCAGACAGACGGGTGCATTCTCCTCCCATCGGTTCGACGAAAACGAGTTGAAACCCTCAACAAGGAGAGAAGACAATGTTCAATACCATCAAGACGGTTGCTCTTTCGGCTCTTGTCGGCCTTGGCACGCTTGCTGCCATCCCCGCTCATGCAGACAGCATCTATCTCGGCTTCGGCAACAACCAGGATCCGCGCGTCGGCGTCTATACCGGCGACGAAGATGATGGTTATTACTATCGCGAACACCGCCGTCATGGCGGCTGGCGCCGGTCCTGTTCGCCGGAGCGTGCCATCGACAAGGCCGAACGCATGGGCCTGCACCGCGCCCGCATCATCGACATCAACCGCCGCACGGTCAAGGTCGCCGGCCGCCAGTATGGCGACCGTGTCGTGATCGTATTCGCCAACGAGCGCGGCTGTCCGATTATCTATCGCTAAGGTCTTCGGGCCTGCGGCCGGTTGACTTGCAGCCGGTAGCGTAGCGGAGCCCTTTCCGCCAGGACGGAAAGCGCGGCTCAAAAACCCCGGAGGATCGATCCTCCGGGGTTTTCACGCTGCAAGCGATGATCATTTCAATTCGAAAGTCACCGTCACCTGTGCGGTATAGGAATTCTCGCCGGCTTGCACCGGGACCGACGCGCCAGCGGCATCGAATGCCTTGGCGTTGATCGGCATCGGCGGTGGTGCGAAATTCTGGTCGGTGATTTCCAGGACCCGGCCGATGCCGGCGCCGGCTGCTTCGGCCAGCGTCTTGGCCTTGGCCATGGCATTGGCGACCGCCTTCTTGCGTGCCTCGGTGACGGCTGCCGCCGGATCGTCGTTGGAGAAGGAGATGCCGCCGCCCTGGTTGACGCCGAGCGACACCGCCTTGTCGAGAATGTCGCCGGTCTTGTCGATGTCGCGGATGCGCACCGACAGCGTGTTGGTCACCTGATAGGCGACAAGCTCGGCCTCCTGGCTGCCGTCGGGCTTGTTGGTGTAGTTATAGCGCGGGTTGATCTGGATGCCCGCGGTCTGCAGGTCGCGCTCCTTGATGCCGGATGATTTCATTGCAGCGATCACCGCGGCCATGGCGTCGTTATTGGCATCGAGCGCTGCACGTGCCGTCTTGGCTTCGCGCATGACGCTGAGCGTCAGCAGAGCCAGATCGGGTGCTATCGCCGCCTCGCCTTCACCGGTGACGACGATACGCGGCGGCGGTGGTGAATCGGCGGCGGCCGCGATCGCCGGAAATGCGACTGCGGCGGCGATCGCCAGGGGCAAAATACGTCTGGTCATAAAATCTCCTCGATCTGGGATCCCAAGGCCGCCGAGTAGGCCGCGTCCAATGGGCGACGTGCAATAGGTTATCAATATGGGCTGATTTGGGCGATCTCTGCCAGCCCCTTGGAACGCCTGCTCGGAAAGCCGTTGGAAAGCCTTGTGCGGTTCAGGGAAAAACACTAATCCAGCGCCGTGGGGCCTGTAGCTCAATGGTTAGAGCCGGCGGCTCATAACCGCTTGGTTGGGGGTTCGAGTCCCTCCGGGCCCACCATTGGCTTTTGTGGCCGTTGATTTAATTGGATTTTTTGGCCATTTTTGTCCCACCTCTTTCAACCCCCTCAGAAAGTGGGACAATTTTGTTCTCTTTTCGATCGATAACCAGCAGGTATTTCGCCGCTCTCGCTACCTTCCGGCGACGCGCTTTCTTGATGTAGTGGTCGGGCTGCTGGTACGTAGTCCACCCATATATCGCCTTCAGCTGCTCGTGCGTCGCGCCGTTCTCAGCGGCGATCGTCGCGCCGGCCTTGCGAATTCCATGAGCACTGCAGTGCGGCAGCTCAGCTTGATCACACCACTGGCGCATCTTGTTGCCCAGACCGTTCTCCGAGAACGGGCGACCATACTCATTGACCAGGAAGGTCATCTGGTCGGAGGGCGTGTGCTCAAGTTCCGCCTCTAGTTCGGGCAGAAGCGGGAGCTCCACCAACACCGCATCCTTGTTACGACTGGTCTTCCCAGGCTTAATTCTGATCCACTTCTCCCACTGCTCGGTCTCCTCGTTGTAGACGAGCGTGATGTGCTGTCGACCGAAGATCGCGACGTCGGACAACCGCAGGCCAGTAAACATGAAGATCGAGAGCGCACGTCTGGCTGCGGTACCCAGCGGATGCCGCTTCTCATATTGAACGATCTCCGACACGTCCCATGGGTGCCAGCCGTCGCCGCTCTTTAGCCGTCTGATGCCGCGGGCGGGATTGGAGTCGACGCCCGGAATCTCTGTGTCCTTTGCCCACTCAAACATCGCGCTGATGGCTTTTACGATATTGTTTGCCGCGCCAAGGGCGTCGAGCCTGGTGTCCCTGATCTCCTTAACATGAGACCGTTTCATACCGGCGAATGGCAGAGATCCCTTGGTGGGATACTGAGGATCCGGGTCACCTTCGAGGGGATGAGGTAATTCGCATACGCGCTCCAGAATTGCTCGTCGGCGCGCCATAGTGTCTTGGGTGATTTCCGTGCCGCCCCGACGGTAATACTCCTGGCAAAGCCACAGCAACGTGCCTTTCTTCGCTGGCTCGGAAGGCTTGGGGAGGCGCCGGCAAATCTCGGGAAGAGTGCCGGGCCGAACATAAGTGACCTCGGCGCGCGCGCACCGCAGTTCCTCGAGGAACTCGTCGCTGCCGGTCGGTTCACGGAGCCGGACCTTCTTCCGACCCGGTGCGCGAAAATAGTACCGATCATTGCCGTGGCGATCAGTGTCCTTCACTACGCCCTTAAGATCGATTTTCACGGGCTCATCCGTCATGTTCGTGGTTTTCGATCCCAAGGATTGTCTAGTGGCGGCGAATCTTCGTCAAGCTTTGGTGCTCCTCCGATTTGGCGGTGAGGGAGCTTTCGAAAGGCCAATACAAGTTCCTCGACGTCCCAAACAATGCGCCCCTTGCTCGGCATTCGTGGCTGGGGCATCCGGCCGTCCTGGACCATTTCATCAAAGGTCGTTGAGCTTACGCCGATGAACGTCGCAGCCTGCTCGCGATTGATTCCTACCGGCGGGAGCGAGGGCGGCAAGACGCTCGGGGTGCGTAGCATCGGTTTAGCGCGTTGAAAGCGCGTTTTTGACGCCTGCCTGTCTTCCTATGTACCTGTCCGAATATTGCAGACGCTCAATCATGTCCTAGCCCTGTGCTTGCAGGCTCACCCTAGGTCTCCAAACCTCAGGATCGCTCAAGACACCGGACTCTTTTCCAGCCTTTGTGTACGATGATGGGTATCTTAATGCGCTCGAGGCCAAGAACTGAATGGTCGGCGACTTGGAAGGGCAAAATGACCGTGGAACCACGAATCTGAGTCAGAGGCGGAATCCAAGTGAGGAAAGTATGGCTGTGTTTTCAGACGGTTATGACTCTCATGCATGCGTAACAACCAACAAGAATACAAACAAAATATTTCTGTGGATTACTTTCATTCCTCATGGAATGCGCGACTGATTTGGTCCGACAGCGGCTTCACAAAATAAGAAAGCGCCGTACGCTCGCCCGTCTGGATCATCGCTTCGGCCGGCATGCCGGGCACGAGCGTCAGGTCCTTGAGCTTCGTCAGTTCCGCATGCGGAACCGACAGACGCACCAGGTAATACGAAACGCCGTTTTTTTCGTCCGTCGCCAGATCGGCTGCGATCCGGCTGACATATCCGTTCAATACCGGCGTGGTCCTCAGATTGAAGGCTGACATCCGCAGCACGGCCTTGTGACCAAGCTGGATTTGGTCGATGTCCTTCGGGGTGATTCGTGCTTCAAGCGCAAGATCGTCGCCTTCCGGCACGATTAGCATAATCGGATCGGCGGGCGTGATCACTCCTCCGACCGTATGAACTGCGAGTTGTTGAATGGCGCCTGACTGCGGCGCGACAATATCGATCCGTCGCAGTTCCTGTTCAGCCGCCACCTTGCGCTCAACATACTCCCCAACCTGCGCCTGAACCTCTCTGAGCTCCTGGCCGACTTCCGTCTTGAAATCCGGATCGATCTGCAGGATCTGCAGGCGCGTTTCGGCTATGCGGGCTGCCGTCTGTGCCTGATGTGCAATCTTCTCACCGCGTTCGCCGCCGAAAGTGGCAACCTGCGTCTTCAGGCTGTTCAAGCGTTGGTCCGAGACAATGCCTTGGTCGCGCAGCCCACTCAGGGCAGCAATTTCCTTTTGGAGAATCTCGGTGCTTTTCTCACAAGCGATTTCCTGCGCCTTGAGCCCCTCGATCTCGTGCTCATATTGAGTGATGCGTTCCGCTAGCTGCGCCTGCCTTCCGTCGCGGGATTGTCTGCGGAATTCGAACAGCCGCGTCTCGCCATGTACTGCCGAAGCTACGTCCGGAACATCTCTGCGGGCGAGCAGCCAGTCCGGGAAGGCGATCTCCGCCAGATCGTCACGCTCAGCTTCGAGTCGTGCCAGGTTGGCGGCCAGCTCATCGAGCCGCTTGGTGACTACAGCGAGAGTGGCGCGCGTCTGGGTGGCGTCGAGCCGCATGAGGATGTCGCCGGCTTTTACTTTATCACCTTCGCTCACCAGGATTTCTCCCACCACCCCGCCGGTCGGGTGCTGCACCTTCTTCACATAGGAATCGACGACAAAGTGTCCGGACGCGACAACCGCACCGGAGAGATTCGTGAAGGCCGCCCAGGCTCCGGCTCCTCCAACCAAGATCACGCTCGCCAGAAGGCCCGCCACCAGGTGCCGGCGAATGGAGCTGGAAACGTCATTATTCTGATGAATGCCGGCCACCGGGATCCTCCATGTCAGCGCGCTCTCCCACGTTATCCTGTGTAGACTCGATGGCCTTGACGCCAGCGCCTGGTGCCATCGCTGCCCTCTTCAAGACTTTGGAAAGCGCTTCATCACGCGCACCGAATGCTCGCTGCCGTCCACCTTCCATGACCAACACAAAATCCACGGCGCGGATGGCGCTCGGCCGATGGGCGACGACAACCGCAATGCCCTTGCGCCCGCGCACGGAGGCGATCGCCTTGACGACCGCAGCCTCGCCTTCCGCATCGAGATTGGCATTGGGTTCATCCAGCACAACAAGGAAAGGGTCTCGATAAAGAGCACGGGCAAGACCGATACGCTGGCGCTGCCCGGCGGAAAGTGCCGATCCGGCCTCACCAATCGGAGTTTCGTAGCCGTGCTCAAATCGGAGGATCAGTTCGTGCGTGCCCGCTGCTTTCGCCGCGGTGATAATAGCCTCAGGGTCAGGATTATCTTCAAAACGAGCGATGTTTTCGGCAATGGTGCCGTCGAACAGTTCAACACCTTGCGGCAAATAGCCGATATGACGGCCTAGCGCTTCCCGGTCCCATTGATCGAGGCTTGCGCTGTCGATGCGAACCTTTCCGGCGACCGGCGTCCATGCGCCGACGATGGCGCGCGAGAGTGTCGACTTGCCCGAACCCGATGCACCGATGATCCCGAGTGCGCTTCCCGCCTGAACGGCAAACGCAAGGCCGGTCACGGTCGGCTTCCTTTCGCCGGGCGGAACGATTGTCACGCCTTCGAGGCGGAGTTCGCGTTCAGGTGCAGGCATTGGCATAACAGGAGCGGTTTCAGGAACCTTTCCCAGGAGGTCCTCCAGCCGCGCCCAACCCTGGCGCGCCATGAGGAAGGGTTTCCAGCTTGAAATGGCCAGATCGACCGGAGCCAGCGCACGCCCCATCATGATCGAACTGGCAATCATGACCCCGGCCGTAGCCTCCTGCCTGATCACAAGGTACGCGCCGACGGCAAGAATGGCCGATTGCAGCAGCACGCGCAGCGACTTTGAAATGGCACCCAGCCCACCTGCCACGTCCCCGGCTTTCCGGCTGGCGGCCAGATATTTGGCATTGGCCTTGTGCCATCGGGCAGCGATCCGCTTTCCGAGACCGAGAGCTTGCACGACCTCGGCATTGCAACGCGCTGCTTGCAGTAGACCATTGCGTGCCATGTTGTGGGCAATGGTATCGCGTATCGGTCGTTGCGAGAGAGTGTTGGCAAGAAGTGTCAGAGATGTGAGACCGATCGCCCCGACAAGTGCCGTCATGCCGATCCAGAAATGAAAGAGGAAGCAAATGCCAAGATAAAGCAGCATCCATGGCAGATCGAAGAACGCTGTCGGGCCGTTTCCACCTAAGAATCCGCGAACATTGTCGAGATCGCGTAGCGGCTGCAAGCCGTCGCCCGGCATGCGCGTTGAAAGCGGAAGGCGAACGATCGCATCGTGAACGCGTCCGGAAAACTGTTCATCGAAACGCTCGCCAATCCGCAGCAGCACGCGCGCGCGCAAAATGTCGAGCAGGCACTGGAACGCATAAAGCCCTGTAGCAAGCACGACGAGCCCCACTAGCGTCGATACGCTGCCACTTGCCAGAACGCGGTCGTAGACCTGAAGCATGAACAGCGGCGAGATCAGCGCAAGCACGTTCACCACGCCGCTGATCAACAGAATTCCCCAAATAGCGGAAGTCAGAGGGAAAGGTCTCAAAGCTGAATCCTTCAAGGAATGGTTACTCACGTAGGTCTCCGTGAGGATCTGGCACCCAGCTCCCTATATTGCTTCCCGAACGGCGATCGACTGCATCCGCTCGCTGAGTCAGGATCAGTGCTCCCGCCAGATATGTTTGGTCCCGGCGTTTGATAGAGCGGGTCAACAACACCGTCCGGCTGAAGGTTTGGAAGGGCAACGTCATCGTGGCCGGCCGCAAGGGCCCGAACAGGCTTACCCACGCCTTCAGGGAGATTTCGGTATACGACCAGCGCGACGTGCAGCGCTTCGTCAAGCTGTACACGCTGCGACTGCTCCCGGGCGCCCCGGCCCATCGCAAGTAGCGGAAACGGAAAGCGCCCGCCCCGGGGGGGCGGGGCGCTGTTCCGTATGGGTTTTCTGGATCAAACGAAGGTGAAGTCCGACGCGGTCAGGCCTAGGTCGGCCACGGTGACCACACCGCCCAGGTGGGCGAACTCATGCGCGCTGTCGTCGGCGGTGACATAGGCCAGAGTTGCGACTCTGTCGGTGTAGCTGCTTTGGTAGACAATGATGTCGCCGGCGTGCTCGCCGGAGATCGCACTCGCGGCTTCAGAAGCAGAGTTGAAAGATTCGCCAGTGATTACCACGACGTGTTCGCCGTTCGCACCCGAGGCCGCACCACTGTAGAAGCTGCTCACCGGGTAGCCGGACTGTATGCTGGCGTTGTTGACGAAGTTCGCGCCAAAACCGTCGTTGTAGAGGCCCACCGCATCGAAGGCGAACTTGTCCTCCGCCGGGTTGAAATCGGTGATAGTGGTAATGTCCGGCTTCGACCCGACACTCGGGACGACCCCAGGCACCGGATTGTGGAACTGGAACACGAACGTGTCATTGTCGGTGCCCCCGGTCAACGTATCCTGGCCGTCACCCACGTAGAGGACATCCTGGCCGGGACCGCCGCTGAGCCTGTCATTGTCCTCACCGGAGACGCGCGCGTTGAAGCGGCCGTTGTCGCCGGAGAGATCGTCCCAGCCATCTCCGCCGAAGATGCGGTCGTTACCCACGCCGCCAATGGCTCGGTCACTGCCCTGGCCAGCCGAGATCTCGTCGTTGCCGGCACGACCGTCAATCCAGTCACCGCCCTGGAAACCCTCCATCCAATCTTCACGCTCGGTGCCGAGGAGTGTTTCGGCACCCGGGCCACCCTCGATAATGTTTGCCATCGAAAATACTCCTAATGATGCACCCTGCCTGACGCGTTCATATTGCTCATCGGATAATTAGAGAAATCGATTGCTTGGATAGACACACATTTACGAAATGGATGCACTCACGTTCACTTCCTTCTGCTGAGCAGTTGCGGGCTCGCTGGAGGCGGGGACGCTGGTCGCCCAAGCAATCGATCTGAAGATTCGACACTCAAACCACCAGGACAACACTTCGTAACGGGGCCGACCTGGTTCGGCCCCAAACTTCTCTCT
The DNA here is from genome assembly GCF_040323385.1 of Mesorhizobium sp. M0045. Classification (NCBI taxonomy): domain Bacteria; kingdom Pseudomonadati; phylum Pseudomonadota; class Alphaproteobacteria; order Hyphomicrobiales; family Phyllobacteriaceae; genus Mesorhizobium; species Mesorhizobium sp. M0045. The sequence goes on along the minus strand of NZ_JAMYUY010000008.1, from coordinate 17,736 downwards.
GTTTGCTCGACGCCGGCATACCCGCACCGTAAGCGCTGGACGAGGACAAGTTCCGCTGGCCGGGGGTGGAGAACGGCGTGATCCGGCTTGCCGCGCCGAACTGATGGCGCTCGGAAGTCATGGACTGGACGCGCGTTCGAGCCGAACGGAGACGGCGCCCGACATCGGCCCGAGGCCGTGGCGAAGTGACTCAGGCGCAAAAGGCGGGCTTCAGGCCGTGCACAATAAGCTTCTGTCGGCGTCATGACGAGAAGCGCTTCGGCCCGTCCCCACGAAATCGATACGCTCAAGGCGATGTTCGTCGCCATGGCGGCGGAGAAGGCCGAACTGCAACAACTCCGGAGCGAAACACTCAAGGCCGAGATCGTCCGGATGGCGACACTCAACGAGCGTGCCCAGGAGAGGATCGCCGACCTTCATGGGATCGTCAAGCAGCTGGAGCGCGCCGCTTCGGTCGCAGCTCCGAGAAGCTCGAACGTGCCCAGCAGGCCTTCGCCTTCGAAATCCAGACCGGGCTCGGCGCGATTGAGTCCGAGCTCGAGGCTGCAAGACCGACAGGCGAGCCGCGACGTGCTGCGCGACCGCGCAAGGCGTTCCCGGCGCATCTGGAGCGGGTCGAGATCGTCATCCAGCCCGAGCCATGGGGGAAGAAGCGCTCCCGCAGCCAATCGTCCAGTCCGTCAAACGCGGTCGGCCGCACAGGCTTGCGAAACGGAACAGTCCCGCCCTCGCTTAGATACCGAGGCACCGTGTTGCGAGCGCACCCGAATTCGTTCGCCCGTCGGTTCCCCAGCCAAGCTCATGCAGCGGCAGCATCGCTGCCACCTCTTCAGGCTGAAGGATCTGCTCTCCTTGCATCGTTCTCGACAATGCAGGAATCGCCCAATCCCAATCGCCATCCATGCCTCCTCTCATAACCGAGGGGTCGTCGGCCGACAACTGAGACGTCCGGTGCTCTTAGGCGGGGTAATCATACGAGATGCCTCCTGCAACATCATTTCCCGCATCCATAGGCTTGCCGGATCATTATTGTGAAGCGCAGGCCATTGGACGGCCTCCGTGAATGCGGCAGGAAGTGGCGGCGGAAGTTCGACAATCCGCAGGGGTGTTAATTTTGCGAAATGCTGCGCCAGCCGTAAGGGCATTGTCCCAATGCGGTTGGTGCCTGATAGAAGGGGCGGGATCATGCTAAAGCCCTGTACGACGATCTCGATACGTCTCTCGAAACCGTTCTCGAGCAAATACCATTCCTCGATGGAGGGCTGCCGGGTGTCCCCGAATTTAAGCACAACCTGCCCCATCGACAAGTATCGGTCGAATGTAAGTGGCTCTGACAGCTGCTTGTTCGTGCCGCAGCCTACGCATACGAGCATATCTTCGAACAGGGCTGCGCGAGGATGTTTCGACATGAACACTTCCGGCATAATCAGAAAATCAACGTCGCCGCGCCGGAGAAGCTCCTCGGGGTCGTCGGAAATAAGCAGACATTCGAAGCGGACGGCGGGAGCTTCCCGCGCAGCACGCTTTACGATCTTCTTAAAAAATACGAGCGTGAGGTAATCGGAAAGGATGATGCGGAAGCGACGATCCGATCGGGCCGGGTTAAAGGCGTCCCAGGAAATAATCGACAGCTGGATGTGCAGCAATGCCTCCCGGACTGCTGTGGCGAGCCCCTCCGCGCGCGGTGTCAAAATGAGTTCGCGGCCGTTCATCGTAAATAGCTCATCGCTGAAATAGGCGCGTAACCGACCGACGGCGGCGCTCATGGCCGGCTGACTCAGGTTAATACTGCGGGCCGCGGCGGTGACTTTACGCTCCCTGATCAAAGCGTCCAGCACAACCAGGAGATTTAGATCGAGTCCCTTAAAACGCATGTATTGACCTATCCGACGCGTGGATGGGTATCGCCCAAAGAATCAATTTTACGAATGGTGAGTAGCGTCAACGCATCAGCCGACGACGAAATAGAGCAACCGATAGGAAGAACGGCAAAACCGTGTATATGCAAAGCGCGCCGATATGCAGGCCCATGCTGCCGGCCGGACGGCCAAGCATCGCCGGACGAATGAGGTCAATTGCATGTGCGAGCGGCAACAAGGAGGCGACGTCCTGAAAAGCGCCGGGCAATTGGTTGACCGGAAACATCGCGCCGCAAAGGAACAGCATGGGTGTTATAACAAGCGTATTATAAAATATGAAATATTCATAACTGGGCGCAAGCGCCGTGACGACCATCGCTAGACTCGCGAAGGCGAGGCCACTGAGAGCGATGACTGGCAGCAAGCAGAGGATGGATGGCCACGATGTGTAGCCGAGCGTGGTGGCAACAATAGTGATTGCTGTGCCCGCCATCAGGGCCTTGGTGGCTGCCCACGCCAATTCGCCGAGTAAGATATCGCCGAGCGTCAGCTGAGTGCATAGCATTCCTTCCCAGGTGCGCTGGTTGTCCATGCGGCCGAAACTCCCGTAAACCGTTTCAGCAGTCGCCGATGCCATCGCGCTTGTGGCAACCATGCCCGCCGCGAGAAACGCAATGTACGAAGTGCCCTCAACAGGACCTATCATTGTTCCGATGCCAAAGCCGAGACCGAACAGATAGATCATCGGATCGGCAAGGTTGCCGAGAACCGATGCAAGCCCGATTTTCTTCCATCCAAGATAGTTGCGGCGCCAAACCGCGACCCAATTCCACGCATTGGCGGGCATGGCCGCCGCATAACGTTCGCCCATTGTTCAGTCCTCCATCTCGCGCCCGGTTAGCCGCAAGAACACATCCTCGAGATTGGGGGGACGCTGCAGAAGGCGCAGACCCGCGCGCCCGCGTAGCTGCACCAGCACCTGCTCCGGATCGGGTGCATAGCAAAAAAGCGTCTCACCGCTCACCTCGATGCGCTGTGCGTACGGCCGGATCAGCGCACCCAGTTCATGCGGATTGCCGCCGTAGACCTCGACCACGTCACAGCCGATCTGCTCGTCAATGAGTGCGGACGGGCGGCCTTCGGCGATCTTGCGCCCCTCCTCCATAACGCACAGCCGATCGCACAGCCGCTCGGCCTCTTCCATGAAATGGGTAGTCAAAAGAATAGTCTTGCCCCGCGCCAGCAGCGATCGCAGCCGTTCCCAGATCAGGTGGCGGGCCTGCGGATCGAGGCCGGTGGTCGGCTCGTCCATCACCAGCAAGTGCGGGTCATTGACCAGCGCACGCGCGAGCGTCAGGCGCCGCTTCATGCCGCCGGACAGTTCGGCGACGCGCGCATCCGCTTTGTTCTCGAGGCGGGCGAACTCAAGCAGCGACGGTATGACCGCTTCGATCTGGCGTCTGCTCATCCGGAAGTAGCGCCCGAACACCAACAGGTTCTCGCGTACAGTGAACGCGGTATCAAGATTGTCGAACTGCGGGACCACGCCGATGCGCATACGTGCCAAACGCGCGCGCGCCGGCACTGGAGCGCCGAGCACAGTAATTTTCCCCGCATCAGGCGATGTCATGCCGAGGACCATACGCGCAATCGTGCTTTTGCCCGCACCGTTCGGTCCCAAGAGCCCGAAGCATTCCCCCGCCGCAACGCGGAACGACAGTCTGTCGACAACGAGCTTGTCATAAGTTTTGCTTACGTCAGTAAGATCGATCGCTACCATGGACATGGGTTCATTTTACCGAGAGGGACGCCAAGACTGGCGGTTGCTTGGTTGCCTGCCGGACCTGAAACTGTGACTCGTCTTCGCCATCCCAGCCGTCGATAACGAACTGATCGACATCACAAGGATTTAGCCCCTGTTCCGCCAAAGCGGCGACAATTGCGTCGAGATTATCGATGGTTTGATAACGCGGATTGTTGTGCCGCTTTTCCTGCTCAACGCAGAAGACGAGCCGTCCATCCTCGACAAGGGCGATCGCCCCATCATGGGTCAGCTTGGTACCACAGATGCGCATAGTGTCTCCACGTTAACGGCGGTAGATTCGATTGATCAGGAAGCGGAAAGCGGGTTCCGGAAACGGACGAGCAAGCAGTCTTCGTTGACCGACTCGCCCCGACACTCAAGACGCTCTACCTCGATCAACGTTTCGTTCAGCATGGCGATGACCGGCTCAGCACCAGCGGCGTGACCCCAGCGACGGCAATTAGCATCCCTTGCCGATCCGAAGATCAGATGCCCGCCTGGCGCAAGCACCCGCACCAGGTTTTTGACGGCCGCGCGCATCTCGGCTATGTCTTCGAGGTAGTATAGGACCTCCGCCACAACGATCAGGTCAAAGAACTCGTCGGTCGAAAACTGTTGAACATCGGAGACTATCCAGTTGATGCGCGACGGCTCCTTTATCCGTTGACGTGCTCGAGCAATCGCTTGCGCCACGACATCGATGACGGTGAGCCCTTGGCAGTAGGGAGCTAGTTTTTCCGTGAATGCGCCGGCAGCGCACCCGACTTCGAGGGCATTTGTAATGGAGCCTTGGGCAAGCGCCAGCTGGAGCATTTGCGTGTGGCGCTCCCGCTCGAACGGATTGCCGTCGAGGCGCCACGGATCGTCTGCGGCCAATTCCCGATCGAGCAACTGATGATTCATGTTCTGGGTCAAACTCGTCCACCTCTCGTCCACCTAGGTAATTAGCGATCACTCGTCGCCGCAGATGTTGCTCGACAGCGCTAATCCCGAAGAATCCGCGCAAGATTGAGCCTGCGAAGCGGAGCCGCATGCGGTGAGAATTCTGCCCTGCTTGATCCAGTGATCGGAGTTTGGGTGGGGGCCTGTTTTCCCCAAGTGTTCGATGTAGCGACAGCAGAGCTTCGCGACAGCCAATCGCTATTGCTCAATGTACACAGCGCGTAGGCCTTCAAGGGAAGTAAGAGAAAGATGTTGATGAACGTGTGCAGGGAAAAGCCCAGAAATCGAAACTGTCGAGCACGAAATGCTACCACGCTGCATCGGAGCATGGTCATGGACACAATCATCAGTCCTGTCCACCAAGGCACAGTGCCTGTCAGTGCGAAATGTGCGAGGCCCGTTAGTACCGATAGGGCGAGGAGTAGCGGCCCGAGATTCTGTCCGACCACGTCCAACGTGAGATAGCTATTGAGGCCGGGCAGCAAGCGCAGCCCAAGCAGCGTGTCCCGGAATGTGCTTCGTGCCCAACGGAGTTGTTGGCGCAGATACGGTCCGAGTCTGTTCGGAACGACTGTGGCCGCGATGGCGCCCGGAACGTACTCGGTTCGAAAGCCTGCTTTCAGCATGAGGATAGTGAGATGGCGATCCTCCCCGAAGTCGCTTGGCTTGCCCCGAAAAAATTGCGACTCGTACTGGTCCAGTAACAAAAGGAGCGCAGACCGGCGGTACATGGCACATGGGCCGCAACAGCACATAACGGCACCGAAGCGAGCCTGTGCCGCGCGCTCCTCGTTGCAAGCCAGCCAGTACTCCATGTCTATCAGCCTTGTCAGCCAGCTCTCGCTCCGGTTACTGGCAATCAACTGACCCATGACTGCGCCGACCGCTGGATCTCGCATCTTCGGTACAAGCTTGGTGATGACGTCGGACGCGAGTATCGTGTCTGAATCAACGTTAAGCACCAAATCCCCGGATGAGCGGCGTATCGCGGCGATCTGCGCCTTGCGCTTTCCAACATTCTCGGGAAGCAAAATGATGTCGAACCTAGGGTCGCGCGCGTAGGTTTCGTGGACAGTTCCTACGGCTTCGCGATTTCCAGAACCGTCATCAACCACATAGACCCGAAGTCTTCCGGCGTATTCTTGGTCTGCAATGGAAGCCAGGCACTCTGAAAGCGTGCGCGGATCCTCGTTGAAGCAGGGGACGATGACATCCACGCTGGGCAGTTGATCGGAGCCGACGACATCCTCCAACGCCGATGAGTCGTTTGTCGGCAGAGCATAAATCCCCTGCATGCTCTTATAAGCAGTCGAGAGCAGTGCATAAAGCGAAATGGCCACAGTGCTGGTTGTACCAAGAAGAGTCATGGGATCTCGTTTGTTCAGTGATGTTGAGGAAGTGAGCGGATTACAAATCCGCGCTCATGAAGTGCTGGAATCAGACGGGACAGCGCCGTGACCGTCTGGTCGCGCAGACCGGCGTGAGCGCCCTGGCTCAACTCGCCGGGAGGGCATCCGTCGTGCAAGAGTACGATTGCGCCCGGCCGGACAGAGGCGAGCACGGTATCGATAATCGCGTCGACCCCAGGGCGAGACCAATCTCGAGGGTCGACGGACCAATGGAGGGCCGTCAGCCCGGCGATCTGTGACGCTGTGAAGACTTCTTCGCTCCAGGCGCCGTAGGGCGCGCGAATATAGCGCACCGAGGCCTGAGGGCACGCCCTCATGATGGCGCCGTTCGCTTCAAAGATCTCACGTTGCACTTCGCCGAAGCCGCATTTGTACAGATCCGGATGAGTCATCGTGTGGTTGCCTAGCTCGTGCCCTTCTGCAAACATTCGTTGGACGAGATCCGGGTGCTCTAAGGCGTAGGCGCCGATGACGAAGAAAGTCGCCGGTACCCGCTGCTCTGCCAGCAGATCCAGAATCTCCGGTGTGAAAAGTGGATTGGGACCGTCGTCAAACGTCAGATAAACGCTGCGACGGCCGGTGCCGTCAGAGCACTCACGGCGCACTTCGTACAAGCAATCGGGACGGCTCATAGCTCTGGTCCGTTCCGATCGATCATCGTGCCCGTGGGCCATTCGCTGATCGGCCGTCCAACTGGCAGAACAATGGTGAGTGCGTCATCGATGCGTGTGGGCGGCAGGTCGAGGCGCGCCTCTGGTCGGGTGGAGCGCACGCGAATTCCCGACAAAACGGCCAAAGGGCTGTATCGCCGCCCGAACCTCTCAACATGATTCCGCAGCGCGTCCCGGACGGTTCCGAAAGCGAATGGAACGCCAAGCTCCTGCAGTATTGGAAGCATGACATGGATTGAATGGGCGATTCCGAGACCCTCAAGATCCGGACGTACCCCGTACAGGCCCAGCTCAGCCACCAACAGATCGACCGCGTCAACCTTGATGAAACGGCGCAGTATGCCCATGTGAGCCGCTACACCGCTCGAATCATAGGCGATTACGCGGAGTTCAGGCCTGGCTCCGGCCCAGCTTCGACTACCTTCGAACGGTTCTGCGTTGGACGCCCCAGTCGGCCCGTAGGTATTACGAAAGAACTGGGCGAGCTCGACGTGGTCCGAGAGCTGCAACTCGTTTTCCCAGCACAACTTCCACTGCACCTGCGAGCGCATTCAGGATCTCTCTTTCTTATTGGTTTCTTGCGGGCCGCATTACCCGGCCAAAGCGGCGGCGTTGTTTGACTGCACTCAACCGTTGTCGTTAGCGAAGGTGAGCCAGCCGGTCGGGCTCGCAAATGAGCTCTCTCGATGTTCCCGCCCGTGTTGCGGCGCCGTCGATTTGAGCTTGACGTCGGTCATTTACGTTCCTCTAATGCATGGTTCGTAAATTCGTAAAATTGATTGTTTAGATGATACCCATCCACACGCTGGATAGATCAGGACATGCGTTTTAAGGGGCTGGATCTAAATCTCCTCGTTGTGCTGGACGCTCTGATCAGGGAACGTAAAGTCACCGCGGCGGCCCGGAGTATTAACCTGAGCCAGCCGGCCATGAGCGCCGCCGTCGCTCGGTTACGCGCCTATTTCAGCGATGAGCTATTTGCGATGAACGGCCGCGAGCTCATTTTGACACCGCGCGCGGAGGGGCTCGCCCCAGCAGTCCGGGACGCATTGCTGCACATCCAGCTATCGATCATTTCCTGGGACGCCTTTAACCCAGCCCAATCGGATCGTCTCTTCCGAATCATGCTTTCCGATTACCTCACGCTCGTATTTTTTAAGAAGATCGTAGAGCGTGCTGCGCGGGAAGCTCCCGCCGTCCGCTTCGAATGTCTGCCTATTTCCGACGACCCCGAGGAGCTTCTCCGGCGCGGCGACGTTCATTTTCTGATTATGCCGGAAGTGTTCATGTCGAAACATCCTCGCGCAGCCCTGTTCGAAGATATGCTCGTATGCGTAGGCTGCGGCACGAACAAGCAGCTGTCAGAGCCACTTACATTCGAGCGATACTTGTCCATGGGGCATGTTGTGCTCAGATTCAGGCACACCCGGCAGCCCACCATGGAGGAATGGTATTTGCTCGAGCACGGTTTCGAGAGACGTATCGAGGTCGTCGTACAGGGCTTTAGCATGATCCCGCCCGTTGTATCAGGCACCAACCGCATCGGGACCATGCCCTTACGGCTGGCGCAGCATTTCGCAAAAACAACACCCCTGCGGATTGTCGGACTTCCGCCGCCACTTCCTCATCCCGCATTCACGGAGGCCGTCCAATGGCCTGCGCTTCACAATACTGATCCGGCAAGCCTGTGGATGCGGGAAATGATGTTGCAGGAGGCATCTCGCCTGGCGCCTTTGCTTGAAACTATTGAGCGTCTCGGGCACGCCGGATCCGACCTTGCCGTTGTTGGTACCGAATTGAATGCCGCCTCCGATTTCGCGTGCGAAGTCCCAGAAGAGATTTAGCCCCACTTAAACACCGGCTGTAAGAATAATGTCATTAATCAGCATGTTAGGCGCGCGCCGGCGCGTGTTACCACTACCTTTTTGGGGGTGATCTCAGGCGAGTTGTTTGTCGAGCTGTGTCGCAGAGCGATGCCAGCTGCCTTCAAGACGTTGCCCACTTTTGCCGTGACGTGGTGGTGACGACGCGACCATCCTTTTCGATGGTGGCTCCTGGAGGCGGTCGCGGAGGAGCGGTTGCCATTCGGGGCAGAGCGGCGCAGTTACTTGCTGAGTACGAGGGCCAGGAACGAGCAGAACACATGCCCGGTTGGTGCTGAGTTGACTGCCGCCTCCGATTTCGCGTGCGAAGTCCCAGAAGATGTTTAGCCCCACTCAAATGCCAACTTTGCCGGCCTTGCCGCGGCTTTTCACGCGCGGCCAGGCGAGGAGATGGCGGTCGACGAGGTCGATCCCAATGGACTGTGCCGGCCTCGCTCGGCTACTGGCGTGAGGCATCCTTGACGACACCGCCCTGCACCGACAACGTCGAGATGTTGGCAATGAAGCCGGTCGAGGTCGACGCTGCGGATGTAGGGAATTTACGTCGCGCTTCCGCCTGAACGCGCGGCCGATCCGTTCACTCAATCGGCGCTTTCATCCTGGGCCGCGGCTGAGGCCTGTGGGGTGCGGCTACCCCGCGTGGATCGGATCATCAATCAACTTTCTCTCATTTATGAAAGGAAACTCCCCGCTTACGATAGAATCCATCAGCTTCATATATTTTCCGGCAGATGGATGTCGAACGGCAGAAATGTCTGTCCTGGTGTTTCAGCAGTGCCGGTCTCGATAGCCCGCGTCATCAGCGTTATCAGCTCCTGGGAAAGCCGGCGCATTGGCGTGGCGACCGCCATCGTGATGATGTTATCTGCGAGTGCCGCCCGAGATTCCGGCGTGATTTCATTCACGATCGCGACGAGATCGCGACTTTTACCCTCTTCCCGGACCGCGGAGATGGCGCCCTCCATGCCGCCGCCGGCGACATAGAAGCCGACGAGCTCGGGTTCCCGCTGCATGAGATCAAGCGTTGCCTCGTAGGTGACCTGCCGTTTCTCCAGGTTCACAAGCGGATCGAGTACCTCGAACGTCGGCGCGTTCTCACGGCAATAGGAGCGAAAGCCGACGTCACGGAGCTCGTGCCCCTGGAAACGATGGCTGCCGACAAACACCGCCACCTTGCCGGGCCGTTTTGCGACCTTGGACACCATCCAAGCGGCCGTGCGCCCCACCTTGCGGTTGTTGAGGCCGATATAGCCCTGTCGCACGCCGGCGGCGAAGTCGGAAAGCAGCGAGAAAACCGGAATGCCTTTGGCCTTGAGGTCCTCAACCGCTGCTGTAATTTTCGGGTGGTCCGGTGCCACCATCGCGATCGCATGGCAGCGTGCGCCCAAATCCTTGAGCGGTGCGATTAGGTCGCTCGGCATATGTGACGGGGCGAATTGGATGAGCGGAATGCCGTGGAAGGACTGGGCCAAATTGACCGACGCTTCGACCTCGCGCGCAAAGTCTTGGTAGAAATGCTGGGCCGGTTTTCTCAAGATGAAGCCCAGACGGTAGCACGGTAGGTCTCGCCGCAAGCGCTGCTTGATGAGCCCGGCAGCATGATAGCCGATCGCGTGGGCGGCGTCGTGGACCCGCCGCGCGGTCTCCTCGCGCACCGGATGGCGGGCGTTCAGAACCCGATCGACCGTTGCTACGCTGACTCGGGCTTCGCGGGCGAGATCGGCAATTGTGGGGCGCTTGGTCATGGGTCCTATTCTGATTGGTTTTTGACGCAGGCTGGCTCTCTGTCACCTAGCGCGATTCGACAATGGTTTCGGGTGGGCAAAGTGGAGACGCCCGCATACTGAATGATCGACAGCGTATTGGACTACTCCAGATGTAGACCGGCCGGGTATAACGGAAGGTTCATTCGCTTAGGGCGGCGATGATTTGCACTCACACATATTGCGCTTCTGATACATGGTCCGTGAGGCGCCGTTTAGAGCCTGCGAGTCGATCGTTCAGGTCATGTGACCAGCTTGGCGAAACCGGTCGCGGTGCGTCGACCTTACTCGGCGGAGGATAGCCGGTTTGATGCCTCGGCAAGCTGATGACCGCAGAAGGCGGCTTTCATCTGCGCTCGGTCCAATTCTCCTTCCCAGCGGGCAACGACGAGGGATGCCACTGCGTTGCCGACGCAATTCGTCAGCGCCCGGCATTCGGACATGAAGCGGTCGATGCCGAGTATCAGTGCCATCCCAGCAACGGGAACACTCGGAACTACGGCGAGCGTAGCAGCCAGGGTGATGAAGCCCGCACCTGTCACACCTGCAGCGCCCTTGGAGGAAAGCATCGCAACGAGCAGCAGCAGCACCTGATCGCCGATTGACAGATCCGTGTTCGTCGCCTGCGCGATGAAGAGGGCCGCCAGGGTCATGTAGATATTCGTGCCGTCCAGATTGAACGAATATCCGGCCGGGATGACGAGACCCACAACCGAACGCCTGGCGCCCGCCTTCTCCATCTTCTGCATGAGCGAGGGGAGCGCGGCCTCCGAGGAGGACGTTGCGAGGACAAGCAGCAGCTCTTCCTTGATGTAGCGAATAAGAGAACAGATCGAAAAGCCGTTGTAGCGGCAGACCGCGCCGAGAACCCCGAACACGAAGAGGAAGGCGGTGAAATAAAACGTCGCGACCAGCATCGCGAGGTTGACGACCGAACCGATGCCATATCTACCGATGGTGAAGGCCATTGCGCCGAAAGCGCCGATCGGCGCGGCTTTCATCAGAATGCCGACGAGCTTGAAGACAGGCGCGATGAGCGCCTGAAGGAAGGAAACGACAGGCTTGCCCGTCTCTCCGGCCATCGCGAGCGCCATGCCGAACAGAACCGAGAAGAACAGCACCTGCAGGATGTCGCCTTCCGCGAAGGCACCGACAATCGTTGGCGGGATGATGTTCATCAGGAAGCCGGTGACCGACTGCTCGTGGGCCTTTGCGGCATAGGTATTCACGGCCTGGACATCGAGCGAGGCCGGATCGATGTTGAGGCCGGCGCCAGGCTGGACGACATTGGCGACGATGAGGCCGACGATCAGCGCCAGCGTCGAGAAGGTGAGGAAATAGACCATTGCCTTGCCGGCGACCCGGCCGACCTTGTGAAGATCGTTCATGCCGGCAATGCCGGTCGCAATTGTCAGGAAGATGACAGGCGCGATGATCATCTTGACCAGCTTGATGAAGGCATCGCCCAGCGGCTTCAGGCTCTCGCCGGTCCCTGGATAGAAATAGCCAATTGCGACGCCGAGGGCGATGGCGGCAAGCACCTGCGCGTAAAGCTTGGCATAGAAGGGTTTGCGGGGCGCGGGACTCGCGCCGCGGACTTGTGCAGCTGACACTGTTTCTCTCTCCCTGACCGGATCGAGGTGGCGTGACTTCTCCCGGGCTTCTCCCTATCGCGGCGCTCCGGTCGAACGCTGCACCAACGCCGCCGCAATACCCATGCCAAATGGATCCGCATGACCTGAACTGACGTTGGGCTCGCCAATGATGGGATGAATGCGGTGGCACAAGACGGGAATGACAAGGCCGCCGTCCAGCACGCGCTTGATGTTCTCCGGCAGATTGCCGGTCGATCTCTCTGGCTTGCGGTTTTGCTGCACATCGTGGCGGGCTCCTCGGTTTGCCGACTTTGGGAAGGGCCGCATCGCTGGCACCAGGGCGCAGAATTGCCGTGTTCTTTGCCGCGCTCCCGCTGCAGCGACAGCTTGAAAGCGACGTCGAGACGTAGGGATTGACGCCGCTGGTGCTGACCGCGACGATGCGGTTCAGAAGTTCCAAGCACCGCCGAGAAAGCCGCGCTCGACCGCCACCTTCGCGCCTTCACACGCGACGCCGCCGCCTTATCTGCGTCATCAATATCGAGGAAATGGCGGTTGCCGCGACCGACCAGTGTCGTCGGCAGTGATTATCGCTCCCGCCCCTGGTTCGCAGGCGCTGGTGACTGGCACGGCCCGGCAACTCGGCGCGGTCAGCCGCTCGGGCACCGCATCGCCGGCGCCGTATTTCTGTCGTTCAACATCGCCGACAAAAATTAGAACTGATGAATTCTATCATAGGCCGCGAGGTTTCCTTTCACGAATGAAAGAAAGCTCGATTGACTATCCGGCCTCACTCCAGTCTTTTGAAAATCAACGTGTGGTTGCCCCCGTGCAAGCCGAGAACGTGGCCAAGCTTCGTGGAGGGAGAGCCAAGCGATGCGTCAGGGATCGACCCGCTTTGCACTCGACCACACGGCGGTGGCACGAGTTCACGTCAGAGCATTTTCGCGCTTGCCCGCGACGTCGCGGGCGCACATGCCGCCGGCATGCATTTCATGGCGCGAGATCGAGGATCACATGCACCACAACATTCCCAAATCAGAACAAAATGCCAGCGAGTGCCGCATTTCGCTTCCGGATGCGAAAAGGGGCTACCCAAAGTCCGAGACGAACACCGCGGTCCCTTTTGTGCCATCGCACGAGCACGCGCTTACCGGCATCTTCGAAATATCGAAAGTACTCACCGACCCCGCCCGGCTCGAAGTCACGTTGGCCAAGGTCGTCGATCTCCTGCCCTCGTTTGTGCAGATGCGGCACGGCATCATCGCTCTCTTCGACGCTGAGGGCGTACTGGACATCACCGTAGTCACCGGCTGCGACGAGAACAGCGATGAGCGCTCCCGGATGCGTCTGCCGCGCAAGCCAATCGATCTGATTGTGACGACGGACACGCCGCTCGTCGCCGAGAACATAGCGGTGCATCCGGCCTTCACTGCCGCTGACATAGAGGTGCTTGGGGCCTCCGACCCCGTGTCGTTCATCGGCGTTCCCATTCGTGTTGATGGGAACGCCGTAGGCACGCTGACTATCGACCGCGCCGTGGACAGCAGGTCAACGTATCGGCTCGATTATGATGTCCGGCTGCTCACCATGATAGCCAACATGGTGGGACAGACAGTCAAGTTGCACCGCTTCTCCGCGGGCGACCGCGAACGACCGACGGAGGTGGAAGATCGGCTGCAAACGCAATTGTCTGATGTCAAGCACCCTGCACCGCAGCGCAAGAAGGTTCACGTCAAGGGAATGATTGGCGATAGTCCGGCGCTAAGCGCGCTGCTCGAGAAGATCGCGGTGGTAGCTAAGGCAAAGACCACGGTTCTGTTGCGAGGCGAATCCGGTACCGGGAAGGAGCTGGTCGCCAAGGCAATTCACGAGTTGTCGCCGCGCGCCAAGCGGCCCTTCATCAAACTCAATTGTGCAGCGCTGCCAGAGACAGTCCTGGAATCCGAATTGTTCGGTCATGAGAAGGGTGCCTTCACAAGCGCGTTCAATTCCCGCAAGGGTCGCTTTGAGCTCGCCGACAAGGGAACGTTGTTTCTGGATGAGATCGGCGAGATCTCGGCCTCCTTCCAGGCAAAGCTACTGCGCGTGCTGCAGGAGCAGGAGTTTGAGCGCGTCGGCAGCAACCAGACCATCAAGGTCGACGTTCGCGTGATTGCCGCCACGAACAGGAACCTTGAAGAGGCGGTTGCAAGGAATGAGTTCCGCGCCGACCTATATTATCGCATCAACGTGGTTCCCTTGCTGGTGCCGGCGTTACGCCAAAGGCGCAGCGATATTCCGCTCCTCGCAGCTGAGTTTCTCAAGAATTTCAACGATGAGAACGGCCGTACGCTGACCTTCGATCCGCGTGCGATTGAAGTACTGATGAAATGTGAATTTCCCGGCAACATTCGCGAGCTTGAAAATTGCGTGCACCGGACAGCGATCCTGGCGGAGGGACGATCAATCGGGAGAAACGACTTTGCGTGCTCCCACGACCAATGCTTTGCCGAGGCGCTGCGGAAGAGCAGATCGGGCAAGGCCGCGCTGCAACCAGCGCCAATCCTCCCAGAGGCAGTGAATCCGGCCACGCCGCCGGATGCGGCCGCTCGTTCGGCCGCCACCACAGTCCCGCCTGCCGGAGCAACCCACTCATTGGGCGCGAGGACCACCGACGCCGAGCGCGTCATTGCTGCCATGGAAAGATGTGGCTGGGTGCAGGCAAAGGCGGCGCGCCTGCTTGGACTGACCCCGCGCCAGATTGGCTACGTGCTGAGGAAATACGGCATCGAGGTCAAGCGTCTGTGAAAGCATGACTCAGGCGGATTAGCTGAGACCGCTTAGCGGCTTGGCCCGCGCAGGGATGCAGATCCGCGTCCGCGTCAAGTCGATCCGACCGAGGACAGCCTAGCCGAATTCCCGTCGTGGCAGCCGGCGTTGCGACCATCTTGTGAAAGGCGACGCTGCCATCGTCAATCCGTCCGCCATGTTGCTCTCGTTGCGAGCTCATACGGATGCCCTGTGCGACTGAAACGGAGATAAAATATGTCCGATGCAAAACTGCAAGCTGTGCTTTCGTCTCTTCCGCAAGGGACGCGACAGTTAGATGCTCTGCCGTCCAACGGACCAGCGCCGGACAGAAGTTTTGTCAAGCTGAATACGAATGAGAACCCGTTTCCGTTGCCGCCAATCATAATGCAAAGTGCAGTGGCGGCCCTCAATCGCCAGTATCTGTATCCGGACGACGATAACATCAGCTTGAGGGAAGCAGCGTCCAATACCTATGGCGTATCCACGGATCAGGTCATCGCAGGCAACGGGTCGTCTGAACTGCTCGGACTCATCTACAGAGCTTTCCTCGCCCCTGGCGACAAGGTGGCGATGATATCGCCAGGGTTTTCGTTCAACCGCAAACTTGCCATGTTGCATGGTGCTGAGTTTCTCGAGATCGGATGTCAAACTCATTCGCTGCCAATGGAGCAATTGCTTTCCGGTCCGGCAAAAGACGCCAAGTTCATTCTGGTGGCCAATCCAAACAATCCGACCGGAACATTCCTCTCGATAAGCAATATCGAACGCCTCGTGGCACAATCGGATCGCCTGGTCGTCCTTGATGAGGCCTACGTCGACTTTGCACCCGATCACGGGCTGCGCCTCATCAACCGTTATTCGAACCTTCTGATCTTGAGAACATTTTCGAAGAGCTATGCCGCCGCCGGCATTCGCGTCGGTTTCGGTTTCGGTCACCCTGAGGTTATTGGCAGGCTGCGCAACATCCAGAACGTCTTCAACATGAACGTGATCGGGCATGCGGTTGGTATCAGCGTGCTTGCGCATCGCGGCGCCTACGCAGAGAACCACAAGCACATCAGACATGAACGACAGCGAGTGACAGCCGCACTGTCGCAACTTGGATTTTCCGTGACGCCCTCCCACGCAAATTTCTTGCTAGCCCGTGTGCCAGCGGGACAGGACGGCTCATGGTGGCAAGCAGCCTTGGAAAGGCAAAAGATACTCGTTGCCTACTTTCCGGACAATGGTTTGGAACATTGCATCCGCGTCAGCATCGGCACAAAAGAGCAATTGGATGCATTTCTTGCTGCCGCTCGCGATATAGTTGGAAGCTTAAACATACCAAGCACCACGGGCAGGGGAGCGTCAGGCTCTGCTTGTTCGGTACGCTGACGCTAATCCGAGATCACACACTGCTATCTTTCGGCTTGCTTGGTCATCCCAGCAAGAGAACAGCCTGCTTTAAAATCGGGGACAATATCGAGTGACAAACGTCTTTCCTTCAAACCTAGCCTTCGGCATCTTCGATCATCTGGACGAGGACGGCCGCGATATCGCCCGGCAGTACGAAGATCGCCTGATATTAGCAGAGGCGTGCGATCAGCTAGGGTTCTATGCCTATCATCTCGCAGAGCACCACTGTACCCCCCATGGGAGAGGTCCATCGCCGAATCTGTTCTTATCGAGCGTCGCCCAGCGCACCCGGCGCCTGCGTCTCGGACCCTTGGTGATGCTGCTTGCGCTTTATCATCCGCTGCGTGCGTTCGAAGAGATCTGTATGCTGGACCAGTTGAGCGGTGGCAGGCTCGAACTGGGCATAGGGCGCGGTGCTCTCCCGATCGAATTGGGTTACTTCGGGATTGGTGCGGACGCGGTGCCGGGCCGCTATGCGGAAGCCAGCGAAATTCTTGTTGAAATACTTGTTAATGCCATGAAGGTTGGCACGCTGTGCTATCAAGGTCGCCATTTTGAGCTCAATGACGTTCCTTTGACGCTAAGACCTCATCAGCGTCCACATCCGCCGACATGGGTCGCCGCCAATCGACCCGAGTCCGCAGCCTGGGCCGCTGCGAATGGAGCAAACATCGCTTGTGTAGGGCCTTCCTCTTCTGTTCGCAAAACTACAGATGCCTTCCGCGCCTATCGAGAGGACAACACTGACACGGGCGATCGAGCGCTATTTATTGGATTGCTCCGAATGGTGGTGATTGGGCGTTCTGAAACAGACGCGTATTCGATCGCGGCACCTGCTTACGATCGATGGCTCAAGAGCTTCCAATTCCTTTACGACCTTAATGCCATCCCGACTCCACCAAACCTGCCGCTGACCTTCGATGCGGCAATAGAGCGTGAATTGTGTGTGGTAGGATCAGCAGAATCTGTGCGAAAAGCTCTGTTAGATCAGTTGGAAGAGGCAGGTGCCAACTACCTGCTTTGTCAACTGGCATTTGGAAATCTGCCGCTAGATGCTTCCCTGTACACCGCGACGACCATTCAATCCGAAATCATGGCTCGACTTGTCTGACCGTGAAATTCGCGGTCTGATCTGAAGGTTAAATCGTTGTAACAGCGCTCCCTCACATCCACGTGCTCGAGCGTGCACGTGGTGGGGCGGGCAATCGGGAGGGAGGCCAAACTGACCACGAGCCGGCGGCACAGATTACCAGGGGTTTGTGCGTTGGCTGGCGTCTGGGCCATCGTGTGAACCTGCACGATCCTAAGGAGATGATGGCCGAGCGCGTCACGTTGCCGGCACGCGTCTGCTCGTCGCGCTCGCGCTAGTCGTTGGCACATAGCCCGCCGCAGAGGTTCTTCTCGCCCGGGGCGGCGCCGGTGCGGCGCCCAGATCCAGCTTCATCAGCGGCTCGGCGGTAGCAAAGCCGTCACTCGCTACGGCGCTGTTGAGGGCGCGCTCGCGAGCGGCTTTGCTACGCCGAGCGACACCACCTGGGTAAGCGCTACGCCGCTCCCCTCGTGCGGGGCATGAGGTGAATGTGCGAAGAATCCTCCCGATCGCGAGAGACGGAGGGCCTACG